>QNER01000468.1 GCA_003646175.1 Candidatus Parabeggiatoa sp. nov. 1 | reverse complement strand
AGTTATAGGTGCGAAATGTAGGTAATAAAGTACCAGGTGTCATAAAAAATTACTCAACATTTCTTGATGGGCTTGGCTTAGTTCGTTGACAACCTCTTTTTCTACCGAGGTTAACGCATATTCGTAAGGAATTAATTGCAGCTTTTTACCCTGTTGAATATACACACGTTGCCAAGGTTTAGGTTCTAAATGGGTGGCTTCTATCAGGTCTTCAGCTGACGCTTCATGGTAAGTACTTGCCAACGTTTGCATCAAACGAAGTTCACGTTGACTAAAATGACTCTTGTCAAACTCGGCAACCGGCTGAATATAAATCATCACCCCATTTTTAACCGAGCGGGCTTCAAAATGAATGCAATTGACCATATCGGCTGCGGGTACATCAAACTCCGCATATAACGCTACCGGCACCGGGCCCAAAGGCCATGCGTAGTAATTTAAGCCAGTCACACTCCGCCCAATTTGTTTATAGTGTTCAAAATCAAGAAAGTACATCAATTTAAACAATTTGACTTTACCGCATTTTTGCGTATGTTGGGCAAAATAAACCATCACATTAATGAGTTTTTCGCGTTGATGGGTTATCAATAGGCCGTGATTATCGTTCATATTAGTTATCAGTTGTCAGTTATCAGTAGTCTAGTACAACGGATTTGGGGAGTAAACGGATTTTACCTATCTGGCTTCCAATCCGTTTTTTCGCCAATCCGTTGTACTCTATTATTTGAACTGTGATTTTTAGGATTCATAAGATTGATATGATAAGTGACACAGAGCGTCACGCAACGCACATTCCCAAAAAAACGGATTCATTATCAATCTATCCTGAGTACAACGAATTAGCGAAATAAACGAATAAGGCTATCCTCCATTTCTTATCTCACATTTCAATCAAAACCAAGTTTTTTCGTACCAGGTTCGCCTGAAACGAATGAGAAATCACGCCCACCGTTTTTTCGTACCAGGTTCGCCTGAAACGAATGATAACGTGGCTTCTTGTACAAGGTTCGCCTGAAACGAATGATAACGCGGCGTCTTGTACAAGGTTCGCCTGGTACTCCTTTAAAATAATCAGTCAGTGCCTGATTGAGTCTGTCGTAATCACGCGGTTTCCAAGTATTGATTTCCGCCGGCGTTTTAAACGGCAAAATCTTGGCTTTGCTCAGAGAATCCCCTAGCGTTTCATACCCACTAAAGATTTGCTCAGGTTTCATGCCCAATTGGGCTGCCAAGGTTTGGCGCATGGTTTCGACAAAGGCATTGCCACCATCCCTGATTCCGGCCTCCGTCGCCGCAATAATACCCTCAATCACAATGGTACGAAGTCTGAGGGCATGTTTTCTCATAAAAATATACTCCCAAAAAGCCAACTTGTTCTTGACACGACTCGGCACCCAGCCTTTCACAAAGACTTGACCATGTCATATTATCATTTGTTTCAGGCGAACCTTGTACGAAAAAACCGCGTTTATTGCTCAGGAGTACAAGGCGAACCTTGTACGAAAAAACCGCGTGATTGCTCAGGAGTACAAGGCGAACCTTGTACACTCCTGAGATTCGTGCAAGGTTCGCCTGAAACGAATGAATTTATCACGCCTGAACTTATTGTCTATTTGACAATCCTTTCTCCTTGGAGCGATCCCCTTTCTCCTTATTCCGATAAATGATCGGCAATCATCTCCGTTAAACCAACCACTGGCATGTCTATTTCGTAGACTTCCAGTCCTTCTTCTAGGTAATCCCGACAATTTGCACAGGCGGTAACGAGCGTGTCCACTTTTAGTGCATCAAGTTGCGTCTTTTTGCGATTGAAGGCTTTAAGGCGGAGTTCTTCCGCTTCTTCTTGTGCGCCCATGCCGCCCCCGGCAGCGCAGCACCAATTCATTTTGCCATGATCTTCCATTTCGACAAAATTAGTCGCTACCATTTTCAACAGGTTACGCGGTTGCTTAATGACTCCGCCGCGTCGTACCAATTGACAGGGATCGTGGAAAGTCATACGCGCTTGTTCAAACCCTTCGGTTTTTAGAAGGCCTTGTTCGCGCCATTCATCCAACAATTCCAGAATATGTTTAACCTTGAAAGTAAAGGGGCGACCAACTAAATTGGGCCCGTCCCAGCGTATCGCGTTATAAGCATGTCCACATTCGGGACTAATAACGGTTTTCACTTGGAGTTTTTCGGCCGCGTTGACAATACGCATGACGAGTTCTTTGGCGATTTCAGAAACGCCAATTTGAACACCAGCATTGGTGGCTTCAAAACCTTCTGAGGATAATGTCCAGGTTTTACCAACCCGTGCCATAATTTTAGACAACGCACCAATATATTCCGGATAATTGAGGATTTCCATAGCAGAAATCAGTGCCATATATTCCGTCCCTTGCACATCCACTGGAATCTTGATGCCCATTTCGCGTTCAGTGCGCCGGATTTGCGCTTGCAAAGTGGGCAATCCTACCCCAGTTGCGCTGCCGGTGGTTATCGCACGTTGAGTCCCGGCAACAATGCCGGGGGGCGCATGTCCTGCGGCTGCCATCCCTTCACGCGCTTTGCGAATCATATACACCAAATCATTACCCACCGGACAAACCATTGAGCAACGCCCACACATGCTGCAACTGCCATAAATCAGTTCTTGCCATTCTGCCAACTCGTTATCGGTGAGTTTTTTACTCAATCCTAACAGTGACTTCAGTTTGCCAAACAGGGTGTATTCTTGTTCCCAAACTTTTCGCAACGGTTCCAGTTTGTAAATTGGCGTATATTTCGGATCGCCAGTTTCCGTGAAAAACAAACAGGCTTCCGCACACGTTCCACAGCGAACACAACTGCTAAAATAGGCGGCTATTGGCGCATCTATTTGTTCTTTAAAGGCATTATAGCCACGTTCAAAACTGGCAGTGCTCATAGTTGAATTCCTCGGTGTCCGGCGTTAGCCCCGATATACCAACGCGCTATGATGAAGGTGAAGGTATGCATCAATTTAGTGAACGGAAATACAACCATCAGTATTTCCACACTGAGAATATGCAGCCCTAACACCAGCGAATAAGGCTGTATGCTATGATGATACGCCAAATAGCCGGTTAGCAAGGCCAAGAATGTCACTGTCCAAGCCAGATAATCTTCAAAGGTGGACAAAAATCGCCGCACCGGATTTTTCAGCCGATGGATTAACAAGGCTAATAAAGCCAATAAGGTTATGATCGTTATCACATCAATGAGGGTTGTCGGCAATCCAGCCCAACCAAAACCCAACAGTGCTTGGAATAACATGATGTGTGGCACCAACAAGAACAACACGATAAAAAAGCCCAGATGGAAAATATAGCTAGCGACAATGGTAAACGCTGAACTTTGAAAGATGCTTTTGTCAGCGATGGAACGGCTAAAAATGGTACGCAGACCACCCAGCATACGGCTACCGCGTGGTACGGAACGATCAGGTTTGCGGCCCAACGACAATATTTCCAGCAAATGCCAGCTTATACCAAACGCAAAAATGGCCGTTGCTATCTGAAAAGCAGGGCCCCGCACCCAGAATAAAAAATCCCCAGAAGTCATCATGATATCCTCTTTCAATTGGTTAATCGTTATTCGTTTCAGGCGAACCTTGCACGGTTATTTCCTTTCCAAATCATCAATCGTTACGGTTTCATGATTTCCGATAGCATCGCGTTTTTTCATCTTGTTGAGGATGCCCGATGCCACGCCAACCGCAGCCCCGGCCGCTAAAGCATAACCCGCCGTTTGCGCAAAATCGCCGGTTGGCACGGATAATGCTTTATAAAAACTACCTGCATCCCAAAAATTGGGTTCCGAGCAGCCTAAGCAGCCATGCCCCGATTCAATCGGAAAACTCACACCCGCATTCCATTTGGTGGTGGCGCAGGCATTATATGTCACAGGGCCTTTGCAACCTAATTTATATAAACACCAGCCTTTTTTGGCCCCTTCATCATCAAAACTTTCCGCAAACAGTCCTTTGTCATAAAATGGACGGCGGTAACAACGATCATGGATATTTTGTCCATAAAATGACAATGGACGCTTTAATGAATCCAGTTCTGGCAATGTGCCAAAGGTGACAATCTGCGCGATAACACCAGCAATGGCAACCGGAATCGGTGGACAGCCGGGGAGATTGATAATGGGTTTATCGGTAATCAGTTCTTCAACCGGCACCGCACCCGTAGGATTAGGGTAAGCGTGGGGGATACCACCGAACGCGGCGCAACTCCCAACCGCCAAAATCGCTTTCGCACCTTCTGCAACTTCCATTAACATATCTTTATTACTCCTCCCGGCAATCGTTGAATAACCTGGATTGCCGACGGGAATGGAGCCATCGACAATTAATAAATAATTGCCCTTATTATCTTGCATGGCTTGTTGACGGGTGAGTTCAGCCGCTTTGCCCGCGGCGGCTTGTAATGTCAGGTGATAATCCAAAGAAATATGATCAAAAATCAATCCTTCTATGGTAGGGGTATGGGCGCGAGTGAGGGACTCGGTGCAGCCAGTACATTCTTGGAAAGAAAGCCAAATAACGGATTGTCTGGGTGTTTTTTCCAGTGCTTTGGCAATTTGAGGTATGATAGCCGGTGGCAAGCCCATGATAGTGGCAGTCATGCCACAGAACTTGAGAAAATCGCGCCGGCTAAAACCTTGGCTGTGTAGCCTTTCGGCGATGGTTTGATGTTTTGACATAGGTTTTCCTCTTGTTATCAATAACTAAGTACTGAACCATAAATTTTCAGGTATTATGAATTTTTTGTAGGCCACCCACGTCTTTTGGTTTGCCCACCTTTTTCCCGAAGATGGTGGGCAATAAAAGACTTGGGTGGCCTACATGATTCTTTTAAAATACCTAAAAATTTATGCTTCAGTACTTAAGGAATGTGCACGAAATAACTTAGACAACTTAAGTATTCATAAAGTAAGCTCTTCAGGAACGGCGGTATAATTCCATTGTCCTAAATGCTTATCAAATACAATTCGCATTGTTTCCTTAAACCCAGCTTCAACAGTTCTGGCGGTTTCATAAACTCTATTGAAAATATTTGCAACGACCTTTAAGCCGGTTTTTGTGGTGGTTTTTTCTATCAACTGTTTTATAAGTTGATGGGATGTCAAAATAACACCTTGTAACGCCCGAGTAATATGAGGAAATACTCGAGGTTCAATCGGATGGAATGACGAAGTATATGGCGGATAATGGGAGACAAGTATTTCAACGCCAATTTCAGCGGCTTTGGCCTGTAAATCTGGTTTGAAAATATAATGTCTCGATGAATTGCTACCACCACCATCCATCATCAGAATAGTGCCATTTTCCATAGTTATACCACCCATTTTGATACGAATCACAAGCAAATTCACTGGTATCACGGCTTGTACCAATACTGGCATAAGCTTCATTACGTTCAATCTCATAAATCACATGAGGGACCGCAACCCCTTCTGCTAATGAGGGAAAGTCATGGTCAAAAACTTCAATTGTTTCAGTTGTATAAATTTTTCCTTCACGGAAGATATTGCCTATCTTTTCGCATCGATTTGTATCGCAACGATTTACAGGATTACCTTCTTTATTGTATAATGATATTAATTCAGCAATATTTTCAAATTGGGCGTTACGGTTTTCAGTTTCTTTAGCCGCCTTTTTAATGCTTGCAGCGAAACATAGCCATGCTTTTTCAGTCATTTTAGGACAATATTACGACTGACTTTAAAGCCTTCTTTAGACAATAAGACGGCAATCTCGAAACTAGTCAAATTTGGTAATGAAACTTTTTCATTTATTGGGTCACCTGCCGTGTGTTCTTTTAATATAAGTAAAAACACTTCATCAATATCACGAGGTTTGTCAAGCAGTGGCTTACCACCACCACCGACTTGTCTCTCACGATTTTGAAGCACTGTTTCTGGTTCTTTTAGTTCTTTGATTCCACGCCAAACGGTATCACGTGAACCAGCAAAAATACGCGCAATATAGCTGACACCACCATATGGTAATTTTAATGCTTCAATTCCAGCATACAAACGTCTATTTTTTTCTGAGAGACGACTGTACAGTTCTTGCATTTGTTCTTCGATTTCTTTAGAATAATGTTCTAAGTACCCATGCAGGTATTTTAAAAATATAAACCTAACAAAAACAATTACTTTCATATCCAAAATACCTTAAAACTCTTGCACAGGTACTTATCATTGTTGGGTTTTTTATTAAGTTGCTGGGTTCTTTTTAAAAGATTACCACACTTATGCCATAGTTGTCGAATTTATTTTGTGCACGTTCCTTATCCGATTTTTAACTAACTTTATGGAGGTGTGATGATGAAAACGTATCTGGGTACAATGTTGTGCCTTTGCTTCTTGTCTAGCGGGGTTTTTGCCAACGCGCAAGTGTATGAAAATCCT
>QNER01000467.1 GCA_003646175.1 Candidatus Parabeggiatoa sp. nov. 1 | reverse complement strand
TTAACCCACATGGAGTGTATATCCCTGGAGATGATGCCTATAGGTCGCTCAGAGTCTATTGCGTCAAGCAACTCCTTCCTGGGACCTACGGCATCATATAGTGTTCGCTCAAACCCTGCGCCCATGATTCCTTCCATATCAGGGTGTTTTTCTGCAAACTCTCTGATTGCCTTGATATATTCTTCGGTAGTACTTAGATCAAACAAAGCTGCCTGAAACAAATAGGCGTAGGAATTAGACAGCGGATGCAGATGGCTTTCTACAAAAGAAGGCATCGCAAATTTCCCCTTAAGATCAACAACTTCGGTTTTCTCGCCTATATAAGACTTGATGCCTTTCATTGAACCTACATATACAATTGTGCCGTCTTCAATTGCAACGGCTTCAGCCCAGCGATTCTCTTCATCAACTGTGTAGAATTGGCCTTTTACAAGGACGGTATCAGCTACTTTTTCACCGAAACGAGATTTAACAACACTACCCATATCTAAGCCAAAGGTAAAAGAACCGGTTTGTTGATTCAACTTAACATCATAAACGGTTGTACCACCATACGCATTTGGCACAGATACACAAGGTACATGCAATTGACCAGCAGGGGAATAGTTTGCCATACAATCGCAACTAGCTGCAAGACTTGATAAATTAAGTAAATCTGTATTTGCTGAACTCATCTGGGAAAACGCAGCAAAGACAAGGATGAGCAAACGACGATCAAAAAAGTTTTTCATTCCAGTTTCTCCACGCCAAACAAAATTAAACACGCTAGACACAGGCCTAACGTTCAAGCTCACCGGCTTTGAAGCCGTCAGGTGCAGTGCCGAAAATAATTCAGCATAAGCCAACTCAATTAAAGCGATCTGAAAAGTGGCCTCCTTTAGTTAGTGCATGAGTATAACAAAATTAGGAATGGCCACGAAATAACTTCCCGTTTGGTCTTTTTGCTTAGTTACCACAGGTTCCACCTGTGGCTATTCACATTCAACCCCTATCGGGGTTGGGACATCTTCTGACTGACACGAAATAAAACAGGTGAACTGGTTTGTTTCAACCCCGATAGGGGTTGAATGTGAATAGCCCTAGGTGGAACCTAGGGAACTCTAAATCAGTTACAGATATAGGGAAATTATTTCATGACCATTCCTTAACAACTTTGAGCCATGCGGCCCACTTGATCTTAGATATAACTCATCAGTTATCAGTTATTCAGTTAAATGCGAATGCCATACTGGGAAAAGTAGAAGAAAAGGGGCCAAGCTCGAATTTTACTTGAATTTTATTCTAATATATCCTCATGCCACGCCGCTCACGAATACACATTGACGGTTTACCATTACACATTGTCCTTTGTTCCCATAACCGAGAGGCGTGCTTCTTTTGCGATGAAGACCACCAAGCTTATCTTCATTGGCTAGGTGAAGCCCTGAAAAAGGAATCTTGTACGCTTCATGCCTATGTTTTAATGACGAACCATGTTCATCTTTTGCTTACACCCGAGTGTGCTGAATCTGTGCCGTAACGATTTATTGCTTTAGGCCGAAGATATGTCCAATACATTAACAAAATCTATCATCGCACGGGTACCTTGTGGAATAGTCGTTACAAATCATCACTCATTCAAAAAGAAATCTATAGATGTTCAGATAAATAACTTCACGGATAGCATCCCTCGAAGGGATACTATCCGTTATGACTTGCGAAATTATTTTTCTGAAAAACTATATTTGCTCAACTGTCAGCGTTACATCGAACTGAACCCAGTTCGAGCTTCTATGGTTGAAGAACCGACATTGTACCGCTGGAGCAGTTATTGCTTCAATGGTTTGTTCGATGCAAATCAATACGTTTCGCCACATCCTGTATATCTGTCTCTTGGCAAAGATTCAAAATCGCGGCAAGCAGCCTACCGAGATTTATTCCAATCCGAACTTGATAACGATGTAATCAATGACATCCGACAAGCACTTACCCAGAACCAACCTTTGGGCAATTCACGTTTCTATACAAAAATAGAAGCTATGACGGGGCAAAGGCGTGAACCAAAACCAAGATGTAGACAAAAAAACCAAAAGATAACAAACATGAAGAGAACTTCAATCAAAGAGAATTGCCATTATGACGTTTGGTGTTGGCAAAATAAGTCGAGCCTGGCCTTTCCTAATTTGTTGTAGATTTTACGATCCAAGGTAAGTCTGGTAATTCGTCTTTAGATACAACTTTAGGATGTGCATCAATCGCTTTTAATTTTCTTCCTAATTGAATCTGTAAATTGGATAAATCCCAGTTGGATTGTTTTAATGTTCTTCTTTTAGGCGGTAATTCTATATGAACAATCACTTTTATTTCATTCGCTATTGAAAAATTTCTCGCAATTTTTCTTTCTCTCGCTGAATTATTGACGCTCATTTTCATCGGTAAAATGGCCGCTAAAGTTGAAATGACTTTATGAATGACTATTTCAATCAATTCCTTCATGGTTAAGTGCTTGGTATTAGGATCAGTATAATCTTTAATTTCACACAATAACCTATTTCCTGATTAACGGCAAGTATATCAACGGCTTTAATTCCATTAGTTATTTTACTAAAATGTTGACGATAAAAGGTACTGTCATCAAATTTAATCGCTTCACAGTTAAATATTAATTTTCCTTCGATGATTTGCATCTACTTTAATTAACCTTCTTCATAAATCTATCACTTTGAGCTAAATTTTCATCTAAAATCACTAAATCGTCTAAACCTTCGATATCTTCACTTTGAGAAACCCGCAAATTGTTTTCTACATTAAATCCCAAACTAAAATATTTAATTTTGGTCTTCATTTCTGTTAAAATTTCAAATTCTTTGATTAAAAATAAACTATGCGTATTGAGAAATATTTGCACACCAATAGAGGATAAATCAACTAAAACTTTAGCCATTTCTCTAATTAATTTAGGATTTAAATTAGATTCCGGTTCATCCCAAAACAAAATACTATTTTGATTCAACGAGCCATTAGCAATTAAATGCGAAAGTGTGCCAATTTTCCGGAGTCCTTCCGCAACTAATGAAATTTCCCTTTTTTTACCCTTTTTAGATAAATAAACTCTCCCGTTTTCTAATAAGAGTTTACCATTCAATAATGTTTCTAAATGGGTTAAAATTTGTTGTTCCTTCGATGATAACGAAATATCTTTCAATACCAATAAACCCAATGCTTGAGCTAAATTATAATAGGTTTCATCGACAGGTAGTTGTCGTGTGAGATAAAGGGACATAAAACCATCATAAAAAGATAAAATTTCTTTAGTCGGAATGAATAAACTATCCTGTTTAATTAAACTCGCTGGCACTTCATTTTTGTCAATATTAACTTGTATTTTAGTTTTGGGGGTAAAATTAAACTTAATGCTATATTCAGTAAAATCAATTTTGATATGACTGTTTTTTTGCCCAGATTTAATTAAATGCGCTAATTCTTCCGGTTTGAAAATATCAATCAATTTCTGTGGAATAAACTTTTGTAATAAGTAGTTTTTCCTGTCAGCTTTCTGTTGGGCGGCTAGATTATTACTTTCAATTAAAGAATATAATAATCGGAGCAGATGGCTTTTGCCGGTATCATTTTCGCCAACAATAATATTCAAGCCATCGGAAAACTTTAATTGGTTTTTACCAAAAAGCGTAAAATTTTCTATACTTAAAGCTTTTATTCGCATTTATAATTGATCTCGTCTGTATTGTCAGAATTTATTTTACTCTGATCCCATTTTCTGTTGGGGAGATTGGATAATGTGTACCCGCAACCGGTTGGAAGTTAGGTGGCGGGTTGCCAAAACAACAATTTGTCAAACGTATTGCCCAGTTTCATGAGCAAGATGCAAACTAAATTTGCATTGGATAATACGTGCGATGGTGGTTGAGTGGTGGGTTTATCGGTCTGCCCAACCTACGTACTTATATTAAATTGAGCCTAGCCCGTTTTCCCTCGCCTCTTTATATCTAACACACCAAATCCTTAACAGTACCTTTTCATTTGCGAACATCTATTGTTGTACGCTTTGTTTATTGATCTCCGTCGCACCCTGTTTGATGGATCCGAGCCGGATTGCTCTTTCAACAATGTCTGGACGATAATAAATATGTTTGTACTTTTTTATACTGTGGACTTGATTGCCGACGCGGGCATTGATATGCTTTTCGCCGTCTGGAGAGGCATTGTAATAACCTTCCGGGGTGATACTGACCCACTCTCCGTCATCAAAGCTAACCATTTTCAAAATCTCCACTCCGGTTTTGGCGTTCCAAAGACGAGCTGTTGAATCCCAACTTCCCGATAAGATGTACGTACCATCTTGGCTAAAGCGAACAGATGTGACATCATTATAATGTCCAATAAAGGTTCTTACTTCTTTCCCTGTCTCTATATCCCAAAGCTTAATCGTATTATCTTGACCACCTGATAAGGCGTAGCGGCCATCTGGGCTAAAACTAACAGATAAGATAATATTGGAATGCCCCTTAAAAGTCCGAATTTCTTTCCCCGTGTTTATATCCCAAAGCTTAAGAGTATGATCTCCACTCCCTGATAACGCGTAGCGGCCATCTGGGCTAAAGCTAACAGATAAGACAACATGAGAATGCCCCTTAAAAGTCCGAATTTCTTTTCCGGTCTTTATATTCCACAGTTTAATCCTCCTATCCTTACTGCTTGATAAAGCGAAGCGACCATCTGGACTAAAACCAACAGAATAAACAGTCGCAAAATGCCCTTTTAAAGTCCTGATTTCTTCTCCGGTCTTTATATCCCATAGTTTGATCCGCCTGTCTTGACTGCCTGATAAAGCGAAGTGACCATCTGGGCTAAAATTAGCCGAATAGACAAAAGAGATATGCCCCCTAAAAGTTCTGATTTCTTTTCTGGTTTCAATATCCCAAAGCCTAAACGTATTGTCTTTACTGGCCGATAGGGCGTAGCGACCATCTGGGCTAAAATTAACCGATCTGATATCACCAGAATGCCCCTTAAAGGTTGCGATTTCTTCTCCTGTGTTGATATTCCACAGTTTCAGTGCATGATCCCCTTTTCCCAATAATGCGTAGTGTCTATCTGGGCTAAAACTAACCGCTCTGATCTTAGAAGAATGATAACCTTCAAAGGTTTTCATTTCTTTTCCGGTCTCAATATCCCAAAGCTTAAGCGTCTTATCCCTACTCCCCGATAAAGCGTAGCGACCATCTGGGCTAAAACTAACTGATCTGACAGAATCAGAATGACCCTTAAAAGTCTTAATTTCTTTTCCTGTTCCAATATTCCAAAGCTTAAGCGTCTTATCAGTACTGCCAGATAAAGCGTAGCGACCATTTGGGCTAAAACTAACAGAATAGACACCAGAAGAATGCCCCTTAAAAGTTCTGACCTCTTTTCCGGTCTTAATATCCCAAAGCTTAAGCGTCTTATCCCACCCTCCCGATAATACGTAACGACCATCTGGGCTAAAACTAACGGAAGAGGCCGCAGAAGAATGCCCCCTAAGGGTCCGAATTTCCTTTCCGGTTTCAATATCCCAAAGCTTAAGCGTCTTATCCCTACTCACTGATAAAGCATAGCGGCCATCTGGGCTAAAACTAACAGAATTAACCCAAGAAGAATGCCCCTTAAAAGCCCTAATTTCTTTTCCGGTTTCAATATCCCAAAGCTTAAGCGTCTTGTCCTCACTGCCCGATAAGGCGTAGCGGCCATCTGGGCTAAAACTAATAGCATTGACCCAAGAAGAATGCCCCTTAAAAGTTCGGAGCTCTTTTCCGGTCTCAATATCCCAAAGCTTAAGCGTCTTATCCCAACTTCCCGATAAAGCGTACCTGCCATTTGGACTGAAACTAACAGATGTGACAGGATGATAATGTCCGTTGAAAGTTCTGATCTCTTTTCCGGTCTTGATATCCCAAAGTTTAAGCATGTTATCACCATTACCCGACAAGGCGTAGCGGCCATCTGGACTAATACTAATAGAACTGACCCAGGATAAATGCCCCAACTGCACAAATATCTCTGGCTTCTTTTGAGCAATCATCTGCCCTTGCGCTTGAATGTTGACAAATAACATCAACATAAAAATAAAATTTGTAAAATAATGCATCATTTTTTCCTTTCTTAATTTTGTTGTACGCATACTTGATTCCAATTCCCGTGTAGCCTTTTAGGATGTCGGCTAAGTTGTTGTGGGCTAAATAATTGGGGTCAGAATCAAATTAATTTCCTCGAAACACACAATAGCATTCCTCAATCAAGCGAATCAATTGGTTGAATGCTCTTATGTGAACCACGCAGCCAACTTGGCTACGATATCAATAGAGGTTAAACTAAGCCTGTAAAGTTTCCAGTACAGACTCGTCTTCAAAACGGTACGTGAGACTAATCCCGAATACCGCTCCTCTCTATATA
>QNER01000466.1 GCA_003646175.1 Candidatus Parabeggiatoa sp. nov. 1 | reverse complement strand
TCCAATGCCGCCTAGTGCAGGAATGCGGGAATCCTCATACCACTGATTAGTACAACGGATACGCGCGCCGAAACGGATAGTGTTCAATTAATGTTAAGACTGATGGCAGCGCAAATTGTGGGCCATCTTGCAGAATGGATCAAGGTATTTCAACTCATGGCCCTATTGAAACTTGGGGATTGTTTGGGCCAAAAAAAAGCCCCTTGCGGTAAGGGGCTGTTCAAATTATCCCAACTCTTCATCTCCTTCATTGTCCGCCTCCAATAATCCATTCTGGAGTGAGTCAACCTGTTCGCGGACTTCTTGGGAAAATTGGTCGGGGGGAACTAAGGTTAGGAGTTGTTCAACTTGTTCGGGTTGGTTATCCGAGAAGTAGTCAAGTATAGCGAGTCTAACAAAATCGTTAGTCTCTTGTTGAAAACTGTCAAAGAAGGTTTGATTGACTTGTTCTTTTTCGACCTCGTCAAATTGGGTTTCTCTCGCGGCATACACGCTGGCTAAACGGATTTCATGGCTACTATCCGTTTGGAAAATATTGGTCAGTTCATCGGCGCTGCCCCGCCAGTCAAGCGCTTCAACGGCTGTCAGCCGAATGCCCATGTCTTCATCCTCGTTCAACAGGATTTTGCTGATTTCTGCCTTGACTTCGGGGGTGCCAATCCGAGCGAGTGTTTGAATCGCTTGTTCCATGTCCGTGATTTCACCGCGACGAGCGCCCTCGGTTATTTGATCCACTTTGTCGTAGTCGATGACATCTAACATTCCCAGAATTTTTCGGTATGTTTCTTCATCCGTTTGTTCCGCAAGCTCGGCGAGGGCGGTATTTTGTGTGTCAGGCTTTTCTTCACTGACTTGAGGTGGCGTGGCTTCAACGGGCGATGGTGTGTTAGCGGCTTCATTGACTGCTGCGGGTTGAGTCGCTGGTTTTTCCAAGCTGGCTAAAGCGGCGAGTGTTTTTTCTGAAATCGTTTCTAACTGCCTTACTACCGTTTCTAACTTGTTAGCGGCACTGTCAATTTTGTTGGATGCTGCGTCAACTTTGCTAGAGGCTGCTTGTATGGGAGCAGTATCAATCACAGGTGCCACTTTTTCTGTTACCACATTTTCATTTTGGATTGGCGTTTTACTCAGTGAATACCCAATGAAAAACGCGGTGGTGATGCTGAGCATGAAACCAAGCAATAGCAGAGTTTTTAGTCTTAATGTGTTCTTCATATTAAAAGGCCTCTTGAAATCAGAAAAAAAAGGGCCATCTATTTTTGATAGATGACCCTAGTTTTATTAAGTAGTGATTGTTATGACAGTCTAGCGGTTACGAATCTTCACCCGCTTTGTCCGAGTCACTGTTTTTCTATTCTCAGTGTACGAAACTCGGATGTTGACGTACTGATTTCGGCTCACGTTACTGGCGTACAGTCTTGAACTTCTAAAATAGGCATAGCGGGAGTCATCTGTCCAAGCACCGCTGACATATTTACGAGTGCCATTAGTGTAATAAACCTTGGCTTTGTAAGAGCAATACCGGCCTTCCGTGATCGACGAGCAACCGTAGATGTAGATGCGAGAAGGTGTCTTTGCCCCAGGTGGTGTTGGGGATGGTTTCGGCGTAGGCGAGCCTCTACCATTTCTGACAGTCACGTACTGATACGGATAGTAATACTTGCCGTCGTATCTGACGTAGGCCTTCACTTTTGCCCTTTCATCCCGCGTGACACTGGAAGCACACAAGCGTCCGCTGCTGTTGATGGTTGTCGCGCTGCTGTATTCGCGCCAAGAATATGGCGAAAGTGCCTTACGGCTCCCATCCGAAAATTCTCCGACAACACTCAAGTTCGTGCAAGAGTTTTCATTGAGGGTTGCAGGAGCCTGCAGCTTTATCGATTTAAGCGTCACACCGCCGCCGAGGTTTTTAGCGGTCAGATATTGGGACGGAGAGTAAGACTTGCCGTCGTATCTAACATAGGCTCTGACCATGATTCTCTCATCCCGCGTGACATTGGAGGCACACAAGCGTCCGCTGCTGTTGATGGTTGTCGCGCTGCTGTATTCGCGCCAAGAATATGGCGAAAGTGCCTTACGGCTCCCATCCGAAAACTCTCCCACAACACTCAAGTTCGTGCAAGAGTTTTCATTGAGGGTTGCAGGGGCCTGCAGCTTTATCGATTTAAGCGTCACACCGCCGCCGAGGTTTTTAACGGTCAGATATTGGGACGGAGAGTAAGACTTGCCGTCGTATCTAACATAGGCTCTGACCATGATTCTATCATCCCGCGTGACATTGGAGGCACACAAGCGTCCGCTGCTGTTGATGGTTGTCGCGCTGCTGTATTCGCGCCAAGAGTATGGCGAAAGTGCCTTGCGGCTCCCATCCGAAAACTTACCCACTACCGTCAGGTTAGTGCAAGAGTTTTCGTTGAGGCTAGTGGGAGCTATCAACTCGACAGAGTTTAACGTTGGTGTCGTTACTTTAGCCTTGATGACAGTGAACGGTGTAGACGCTAAATCCTTCCATTGCCCATTTTGGTAAATTTTCGCAACGACTTTATACTGCCCCGGTGTCGCTGGAGAATTCACGATAGTTTTTTGCATATGGTAGTCGTGCCCGGCAGGAATGCGGACATTGTTGATCACTTTCATGTCGCTGACATGTTTGTGGTTTGACTGATGGATTGACATCGCCACTTTTGCTACTGTCACAGTCTGGCGAGAGTTGTTCTTCAGTTTGAATTGGGCATCAAACCCGTTTCTCTCACCTGCGTAGATCGGGGCATTGCTCTTTACCCATAAGTCTTGAACGGTTAGGCTGCCACCAAAGTGAATGTAAGCTTTTGCGCGGACTCTTCTGGTACCATAATCATGTTTGCGTTGGTAGTTGTACTCTGAAATATTCACAGTACCGTCCGCATTCACAGAGTCAACATAGGCAACATGTCCATGCTCGCCATTGTCCCACCAAGCAACATCACCTGGTCGTGGAGTGGTATCTACTGCAATGCCTAAGCGTTGAGCAACACCTTTCCAGTATTTAGCATGACTCCACCGAGGCCCCTTGTAGTGGTTGCTAAAAGCGATCCCGTCTCTATTTAGACGTGAGGCTACAAAAGAGGTACACTCGCACTTAAAGAAACGCCATTGATCTACTTGGCCTGATGCTTGTGGACAGCTAGCTCTATAAAGATAATCATCACTCGCAAATGCTGTGTTTGCGATTGGCGTTATAACCACGGCAAACAAGCAAATACGAACTATTTCAACAAGTCGTTTCATAAAATATCTCCGGTTTAAGAGTAATTAATTTAGAAACATAACACAAAACTGACAAATTCAGATTAGTTCCCAGAGCCAATCCAAAAACGCCAGCCACCCAATAGACGCTATATAAACTGAGCAACTGAACATTAACTCCTACGGGTTACTCAATTTGGTTAGCATCTTAACCCACTGAGATTGGCAATCTCAGCGACTCCTCTTAGAAGTTAAAGAACAGTTGGATAATGCCATAAATAAATTAATGATATTTATGAAACCCTTGTATGGTTTCCAAAATTATTTTTTGGGCATTTTCCATTTCAAATGAAGTCCATAGCCTTCTTGACTCTCAATTCAGGCTTGATGGTTTTTTTGTTGTTGACTAATGCAGCCCATCAACGCTTGCCTAGCTCAGATACTAAATCGGTTGTTAGCATTGTAAAAATATTTCGATTTAAAGTAAAATTTAAACAGTGGTACCGTTATATAAAGGGTTAGTCGTTTGTGAAAACTCTTAATCAAAATGTAGTACCTTGAATTGATATGTATAAACGATTTCTTTGAACCCAACGTCTTAATCAAAAACGGGTACCGTTATATAAAGGGTTAGTCGTTTGCGAAAACTCTTAATCAAAATGTAGTACCTTGAGTCGCTCTCTCTAAAATCTTTCAACTCAACGCCTCAATCAAAGAGTGGTTATATAAAGGGTTAGTCGTTTGTGAAAACTCTTAATCAAAATGTAGTACCTTGAATTGATCTCTCTAAAATATTTATTTCAACTCAATACTTCATTCTTAAGTGGTACCGTTATATAAAAGGTAATGGCACGGACGATAGGGCACCCCCTATAAATCTCCCCCCATCCGTGTTACCCCCCTTTTCGTCAAGGGGGTTATTACTTAAATGGCCGTGACGCGCCGCTCTCACGTCAAGGGAACTCGTTATTGAACAATCCGTTTATTTCCCTAATCCGTTGTACTAACATTTAAATACTGTTAAAAAAAGGAGGGATTATGTGCGGTTCGTTATATTCACAAGTCCACGAATGGTTAGATAAAAAACCTGAATTTAAAATTACCGATCCAGAACAATTTGACTTACTGCGGAACGACATCAAAGCGGTCGGTAATGAAGATGAAATTGCTTTGACAATTGCTATGTGCGCTCTCGGCCCAAAGGCCGGAGAACCCCCCGAAGAAATGAGGCCTCATCTCTATGAGTTATTAACCAATAAAATTCCAGACAATAAGGAGCGAATTCGGCGAGCTGTTGAGTTTGCCATTGCCTACGGGTGTGGGTGGCAACGGGGAAATACTAGACATAAAAAAGGGTGGGAAGGCATTTGGCACGGTGCATTAGACGCGATGGAAGGGCTGTTATCGCTTTTCATTTTACAGGCCTGTAAAGCCCTTGCTTATCAAGGGCCTGGGCCGGGCGGGGTAAGATATTTTCCGCGACACCCGGTTGATGAAGAAATACAAGATGTACAACTGATTGCAATGCAACTGATTCGCGGAAAATACCAAGAGGGGCAACCAAAATATAAACGCTATCATGCTCTATCCGAATGGGAACCGCGAGAGGGAAATCTTTATGGTTTTCTCCAATGGGCAATACAAGGCTCGGTAGCCAAACCACAAATTCATGATTATATAAGAATTCCCCGTGTTGGCTACTTTGGCCAAGGAATGTATTATCCTGTGTTAGAAGAAAACGGACTATTACTTAAGGGAGACATGGAATTCAAAAAATGCCAAGAGATTCTCCCCAATGGAAAAACGTGTGAGACAGAATTTGAAGGAAACAAATGCCGACGCGAAGAATGCCAAAAGCCCTTCAATCATAAAATCAGTCGGATGATTAAAAAGAGAATGCTTTATGTTCCAAGCGTTTATCAGTATAAAAGCCGACAGAGGTGTAACGCCTGTGGAAATTATTTTGTCGGAAAACTTTGCCCATTATGTGGGGGAAATAAAACTCAGGGTACTACATATTTATTAGTTTATGAACCCATAGCGACT
The DNA here is from genome assembly GCA_003646175.1 of Candidatus Parabeggiatoa sp. nov. 1. Classification (GTDB taxonomy): domain Bacteria; phylum Pseudomonadota; class Gammaproteobacteria; order Beggiatoales; family Beggiatoaceae; genus Parabeggiatoa. The sequence continues at coordinate 1,162 of QNER01000466.1, read as the reverse complement.
CAGAATGAACTTCAAAACATCGAAGGCTTCAATGAGGACGAAACTTTTTTGGATGATCTTGATGATTTAGAAATCGAAGGTTATGGGGACGTGGCTTGTTTGGATAATCCAACTGATTTAGAAGGAGAAGATGATATTGACTAGGGGAATAACCATGAGCCAAAGACAACTTCAAGCAAACGAAATACAATCACTCTTAAACCATCTGGAATTTGGGATTGGTAATGGTTACATAGAGCGTAGAGGCGTTTACCTAGAAATTGAAGGGTACGCGATCCGAATTAAACCGTACCCCACTGACAAAATTAGGCCATCTCTCACGGCGAAAAAAGGGTTATTTGATTTATTGATGACGATTTTCCCGTTGGAAAGAGACAGCGCTGAGCTATCTGATATCGAGTTGGAGTTGAGGCCGCAAAACACTGCCAATAAATTTACGGCGAAAACGAATAAACGTGGGCAAATTTGGTTTCGAGAGGTACCTGCCGGTGAGAACTATAGAATTCAGGTAAAAACACCGTTGGTCGTTAAGCCACTTTTTTGGATAAAGGCCTTTTTTCATCAGCTGCTCAAAAACGTCAGTGCCTACGGGACTTTGATACCGCAATGGATAGGCTCAAAAGCCTTGGCGTGGAAAGTCAGTTTGGCCGTTCCTGCTGTTTTGGTGTTGGCGGTTAGCTTGACATTCGTGTTCTGGCCCTCTGAAAATAAAATTGATACCACTTTTCAGACGATTTATGCCAACAAAACGGATGAGATGGCCGAAGAATTACGCGATGTTCAATTCAGTTGGGAAGCGGCGGATGACGCGAATGTATTTGCATTCAGTCAGGGTGCCTCGGCTTCAGCAGAAGCGGCGAAAGCCTTTGGTGCTGGTTTGTGGACGGCGAGGGAGTCCTTATTAGAAACGCGTGACATCACACTACCTACACCACTTTTGCCACCGACACCTGAAGACAGTTGGCTAAAAACCGACTGGGCCGCTTATTTTGACTTGGGGCGTTGGACATTGTTGTTATGGACGGCTTCTGAATTTCCAGACGAGATGGCTAAAAGCTTTTGGGATGAGCAACGGGCGATTTTTGATGACTTCAACGCGACATTTGAAGCGCGACTAGCGACTGATAATGAGGCAAAGAAAGTGCGACATCAACTGAATAGC
>QNER01000465.1 GCA_003646175.1 Candidatus Parabeggiatoa sp. nov. 1 | reverse complement strand
ATGATATCCTAGGGCGTTGCCCTAGGCTAGTATGTCAGCCCCTTTCAGGGGCAAAGCAGCGTAAGGCTTATTTCCGGACAACTCTAATGTTATACGAACTTAGTGTTTGCTGTACTAGTGCAGTAAAGCGGAAATTTCGAGACCACCCCAACGCCAACGGCTAAAGCCGTTGTCTAAAAGCGAAAGTCGGCTAAAGCCGACTAACCCTCTTGTAGTGCCCTTTAGGGTACTTTCGCTTTCAGACAACGGCTTTAGCCGTTGGCTGAGGTGGTCTCGAAACTTCCGCTTTCGCGCACTAGTGCGGGAGAGCGGAAATCCCCTGACCACCAAGAGATCGGTCCGAGCGAAAAGGGGAAAGAAGTTTCTTGGCATTTTTTATTTCCAATTCCCAATTTCCAATGCTAGGCAAACGTTTTTCTAGAAAAACTTTTGCCTAGTACCCTGTTCCCAATTTAGTGGTCTAGGAATTGGATCGATCCTGCATTAGGAGTTTGTCTGACTTGAATGCCCCAAAATGGGTAGTGGTGAACATTACAAAAGTATTGTATAAGAAAATAAATAGATTATACCACTACGAAGTGGGGCACTACCAAAGAATTAAGACCTCCGAGGTTTTGAAAACCTCGGAGGTCTGATAACCTGATACATTTCTTTCTCACTTCAACACGGAAATAATTGCTATGTTGACCATACCAAATTACCAAACTCTGGCTCAAATTTATGAAAGTGCCAACTCACTCGTTTATCGTGGCTTGAGAGAAGCGGATAATCAACCGGTTATCCTAAAACTCCTCAAAGAAGACTATCCAACCCCAGAGGAGTTGTTTCGCTATCGACAAGAATATGACATCACTCGCCGCTTGGAAAATGTGGATGGTGTGATAAAGGCTTACAGCCTTGAAAAACATCAAAATACACTGGTGATGTGCCTAGAGGATTTTGGTGGCAAGTCTCTACAAATATGGCGGGCAGAGTACTCATTTACCCAAGATGAGTTACTCACGCTTGCCATTCAGATGGCCGATATTTTGGGTCAAATTCATCAGCATAATATTATTCACAAGGATATCAATCCCTCAAATATCGTTTGGAATCCTACCAGCGGGGTACTCAAAATCATCGATCTTAGCATTTCAACCCAATTATCACGGGAAACACCTACGCTGAAAAATCCCAATGTGTTGGAAGGCACTCTAGCTTACCTGTCCCCCGAACAAACCGGGCGGATGAATCGTGTTTTAGACTATCGTACTGATTTTTACTCCCTTGGCGTGACTTTTTATGAACTATTCACTCGAACTCTGCCTTTTAAAACGACAGATGCAATGGAATTAGTCCATTGTCATATTGCCAAACAACCTCCGCGACCTGACCAAGTCAATCCTGAAATCCCCAGAGCCGTTTCCGATATCATTATGAAATTATTAGCTAAAACGGCCGAAGAACGTTATCAAAGTGCGTGGGGTATCAAAGCGGACTTAGAGGAATTCCAAGCTCGCCTAGCACGAAAGCAACTTGAATCTTTTCCTTTGGGCCAACAAGACTTCTCTGACCGTTTTAAAATTCCACAAAAACTCTATGGACGTGAGAAGGAAATAGAAACCTTACTGGTGGCCTTTGAACGTATCGGGGCTTCGGGTGTGGGAGAAGGAGGAATTGAAATAATGCTAGTGGCGGGTTATTCTGGAGTCGGCAAATCCGCGTTGGTGCAAGAAATTTACAAACCTATTACCCAAAAACGCGGTTATTTCATTTCGGGGAAATTTGATCAATTTCAACGGAATGTTCCCTATTCAGCTATCGTCGGTGCGTTTGCGGATTTGGTGCGACAACTGCTCACCGAAAGCGAAGCGCAATTAGCGCAATGGCAAGAAAAAATATTAACGGCAGTAGGGCCCAATGGACAAGTCATTATTGAAGTGATTCCCGAAGTCGAATTAATTGTGGGGACACAACCGCCCGTGCCGACACTTGGCTCCACTGAGACGCAAAATCGCTTTAATCTGGTATTCCAGAATTTCATTAAAGTCTTTACCCAAGCTGAACATCCGCTGGTGATGTTTTTGGATGATTTGCAGTGGATCGATAGTGCCAGTTTGAAACTGATGCAATTGCTGGTGACGGCTACAGAGAAACAGGTGCTGTTTTTAATTGGGGCGTATAGAGACAACGAAGTCAGTGCTACTCATCCGCTGGTGTTGACCTTAGAGGAGATTCAACAAGCTAATGCGGTTGTCAATTATATTTTTCTGTCTCCGTTGGAATTGCACCATGTCAATCAACTGGTTACAGATGCTCTGCATTGTTCAACAGAACCGGCATATCCCTTAGCCGAACTCGTTCACACTAAAACCGGTGGTAATCCTTTTTTTATGAATGAGTTTTTAAAATCGCTTTATGTTGAAGGACTATTGAGATTTGACTTTGAGAAAGCGGGTTGGCAGTGGGATTTACAGCAAATTCAAGCACGCGGTTTTACAGATAATGTCGTTGAATTGATGGCAGATAAAATTAAACAGTTACCCCCTAACACCCAACAGGTACTCAAACTGGCTGCTTGTATTGGTAATCAGTTTGACCTAGCTACCTTAGCAGTGGTGGCAGAACAAACGCGTCAAGAAACCGCATACCAGTTGCGAGAAGCCATTATCAACGGGCAATTGTCAATTGTCAATACCCAATCACCCACCGAGATAGAGTTGAGTACCGATAACTGGTCACTGATAACAGAATGTAAGTTTGTCCATGACCGTATTCAGCAAGCCGCTTATTCTCTCATCCCAAAAGAACAAAAACAAGTCGTACATCAGCAGATAGGGCAACTGCTATTGCAAAATACCCCATTGAATGAGCGTGAACAGAAGATTTTTGCCATTGTTGATCAGCTTAATGTGAGTATAGAATTGATGGCTCAACAATCCGAACGGGATGAGTTAGCAGAGTTGAATCTCATCGCTGGGCGAAAAGCGAAAGCGTCGGCAGCGTATAAACCCGCATTTGATTACTTTAAAATCGGGTTTGGATTGTTAACTGAAGAGAGTTGGCAAACTCAGTATGAATTGACGTTGGCACTTTATGTCGAGGCGGTAGAAGCAGCTTATCTGAATGGTCACTTTGAACAGATGGAACAATTAGCTGAACTCGTCTTACGACAGGCCAAAACCGTCTTGGATAGCATTACGATCTATGAGATTAAGATTCAAGCCGGTATGGCACAAAACCAACCACGGGTCGCTTTGAAGCATGGGCTGGATGCTTTGAAGTTCTTGGAAGTAGAATTTAATGACAACCCTAGCCAAGAAGAGATCATGCGTGATTTCCAAGAAACACAGATCACCTTGAAGGAAAAACCAATTGAAACGCTACGTGACTTACCGCCAATGACAAATGCCGCTAAACGGGCTACTATGCGGATATTAATGAGTATGATTTCTCCTACTTTTCAATCCCAGCCTGAAATTTTCCCGTTGTTACTGTCTAAAATGCTTCAGTTATCGTTTGAATATGGCATTGCACCAGAATCTCCAGTTGCTTATGGGTATTACGGTACAGTTTCAGGGGGGATAGGAGGATACTTTGAACAAGGCTATCAATTTGCTCAACTCGCTTTGAACTCGCTGGAAAAGTTAAATGCGCGAGAATTTAAAACGAAGACATACAATGCTGTTTTTGCATGTGTTCTCATTTGGAACGTGTCTCTTAGGGAAACGTTAAAGCCTCTGCTCGATGGCTATCAAACCGGACTCGAAACCGGTGATTTGGAGTTTGGCTGCTATAACGCGCTTTATTACTGCATGCACTCCTATTTTATTGGCCGGGAATTAGCTGGGCTAGAAAAAGAGATAGCTGCCTATACTGAAACTGCAACGCAATTCAAGCAACGAAACACTGTCAACTTTAAGAAAATTATCTGGCAGTCCGTTTTGAATTTGATGGGTAAGTCAAACCATCCATGCCAGTTAATCGGAGATGCATATAACGAGATCAACTCGCTGCCACAACACCAGCAAGCGAATGATAAATATGCACTTGGTAGCTTATTTCTCCACAAACTGATTCTCAATTATCTGTTTCATAGCAACACGCAAGCGGTTGAAAATGCCAAAATGGTGGAATTGAGTTTAGATGGGCTTTTTTCAGTTATACCGTTTGCTATTTTCCATTTCTATGATTCTCTGGCCAGGCTGGCGGTGTATTCTGACTCCTCATTGCAGGAACAAGAGAGTATCCTCGACAAAGTGGCTGCCAATCAGGAAAAAATGCAGAACTGGGCTACTCATGCCCCAATGAATTTTTTGCATAAGTTTTATCTGGTGGAAGCGGAGCGTTGTCGTGTGTTGGATAAAGATGGTGAAGCTAGAGAATATTATGACAAGGCTATTGAGTTAGCTCAAGAGCATGAGTATCTCAATGAAGAAGCCTTAGCCCATGAACTGGCCGGCCAGTTTTACCTGGCAAAGGATTTACCTAAGCTCGCCCAAGTCTACTTACGTGAAGCACACTATGCCTATCAGCAGTGGGGGGCTCTGGCTAAGGTTAAGGATTTAGAGGAAAGATACCCGCAGTTTCTCGCACCGAAAACTTCAAGAGTACCCGTTCAGTCCACTGTCATGACAATGCCCCCAGGGACTTTAATGGCTTCTCATTCTCATGTGACACAGACCACTTCCTTGGATTTTAGCAGTGTTGTCAAAGCTTCTCAAACCCTGTCTGGGGAAATTGTGTTGGGCCGGTTGTTAGAGAAGATGATGCAGATTGTGATTGAAAATGCCGGGGCCGAAAAAGGGTTTTTGCTACTGCCGAAGGGGGACAATTGGTTTATCGAAGCCCAAGGGTATGTCAATAGTGCTGATGTCACGGTTTTGCAATCTATTATGGTTGAAAAAAGTGAGAACGTTTCGACAAACATTATTCACTATGTCGCTCGTACTCAAGAAAATGTCGTATTGGATAATGCTACCCTAGAAGGCCAATTTACTCGCGATCCGTACATTGTCAAACAGCAGTCCAAATCGGTGTTATGTGCGCCGTTGCTCAATCAAGGCCAACTGACCGGTATTTTGTATTTGGAAAATAATCTCACCACTGGGACCTTTACGCAGGATAGGTTGGAAGTATTAAACCTGCTATCCTCGCAAGCGGCAATTTCTATAGAAAATTCCATTTTGTACAATGGATTAGAGCAGAAAGTTGCAGAACGTACTTGTGATTTGGAGATGGAAATCGTTGAGCGAAAACGCGCTGAAGATGCCGCGAAAGTGGCTAACCAAGCCAAAAGCACCTTTCTCGCTAATATGAGCCACGAATTGCGTACCCCATTGAATGCGATTTTGGGTTTCGCTCAAATCATGCAGCGGAGCCACTCTTTAGGTTCGGAACATCAAGATAATGTGCAGATTATTAATCGCAGCGGTGAATATTTGCTGTCGTTGATTAATGATGTGTTGGATATGTCCAAAATCGAGGCGGGTAAAATCACGCTGAATGAGCATAATTTCGATTTGCATCGCTTGTTGGATGAAGTGCATGACATGTTTTATCTGCGGGCTGAGAACAAGCACCTGCAATTAAGGATTGAACGAAGTGACGAAGTAGCGCGCTATATTCGTACTGATGGTACCAAATTGCGGCAAGTCTTAATCAATTTACTTGGTAATGCCCTGAAATTTACGCAAGAAGGTGGAATTTATTTGTCTGTTGAAGAAATCTCCACAAGCCCTTTGTCAAAGGGGGAGATGGCATCAAAGACAGGAGTGGATACCGAAGAAATCAGTTTATCTTTTCGAGTGCAAGACACTGGGGCTGGCGTGGCACCGGAGGAATTAGATAAACTATTTGAGGCCTTTACCCAAACGGCGAGTGGGAGAGCCGCGCAAGAAGGCACAGGGCTCGGTTTACCGATTAGTCGTAAGTTTGTCCAACTCATGGGCGGGGATATTTCCGTACAGAGCCAAGTTGGTAACGGAACTGTGTTTCAATTTACGATACATGCCTTTGTTGTCAGTGCCGCAGAGATAGCGTCGAAACAACGTCCGCAACGTCAAGTGATTGCGTTAGAACCCAATCAACCGCGTTATCGTATTTTAATTGTGGATGATAAACTGGATAATCGCCAATTATTGATAAAATTACTTAACCCGTTAGGTTTTGAATTGCGTGAAGCAAGTACTGGACAAGAAGCCGTTGATATTTGTGACAAGTGGCAACCGCTTTTTATTTGGATGGATATTCGGATGCCGGTTATGGACGGCTTACAGGCGACTCAACAGATTAAAGCTACCCCGACAGGAAAGGAAGTTGCTATTGTCGCTCTGACGGCCAGCACACTTGAAGAAGAAAAAACCGTGGCGTTGTCGGCTGGGTGTGACGACTTTTTACAAAAACCATTTCGAGATACCGATATTTTTGATATGATGCACAAGTTTATCGGGGTGCGCTAT
>QNER01000464.1 GCA_003646175.1 Candidatus Parabeggiatoa sp. nov. 1 | reverse complement strand
TCAGGGCTGAAATTCTAAACCCATAAATCCTAGGGCGTTGCCCTAGGCTGGTATGTCAGCCCCGGAAAGGGGCAAAGCAATCTAAAAAAGTCTTATGCGAACTTAGTGATTGCTGTACTAGTTTAAAATAATCTTTTAAAAATGAGAGTTTGTCAACTTTTAAAATCTTGAAAGGATGGCAATATTCTCTATATACCCGGTTCGATTGTTAGCTTTTGTTAGGATTTATTAACAAATTTATTGACTCAACGCTAACCTTCTGATTATTTGAATAACATAAAAATACAGTTTTTTAAATCATTCATAATACCCGCTTCTCATTAATATTAAAAAAAACAATTGGTTTGACTCGATGATCAAGTTTTTGATGTTATTTGGCTTTACGGCAATCAACTTTTGAGTGTTGAAAAATGCAACTCATTGATTTGTCATAGAGTTTTTAGGCACAAAAATAATATTTATTTTTAAATCAACTGTTTACAAAAAATTTGATCATAGAGTTTGAAGGTATTATTTAAGAAACCGGATATTTGCGATCTGTTAACCGAAGAAAACGTTCAATTATCTGTTGTGGTCAGCAAAATATTGAACGCTAGGTAATCCCTACTTCGCTCTGCGGCTATTAAAAATCAGTGAGTTACCAAAAATAGCCCACCCGTTAGTGGGTACTCACTGAACAGTGTTCAGTATTCAAGGGCTTGGTTTTTTGCGCTATGGGGCGGTTTAAACTCACCTGCTTTGGTTAAAGAATACTCTACCAAACACAGAAAATAATTCCCATTTTGCAATTTCCTCATAACACTATGAATTTTAATAAGCTTTATTATCGTTCACGGGTATTGCCCCCTAACCCCCTTTTGCTAAAGGTGAAAAATTCGCTTTGTTGAAAGGAAATCAAGCTGCCAAAATCCCAAATTTTTTCATCCCATTAGTCGAATAAATGTTCAATTTCCTTTAAATGTCTGTCTAAAGACAATGATAACATTGAGGAAATAGTGAACAAGGTGGCCAATACGTTTAAATTGGAGTCAGCCTCACAGGCGGCACGAATACGCTCCAAAAAATGAAAATTCAAAGTTTGCATTTCTTTAAAGCGTTGTTTCAATCCCTCAAACTCTAAATCAAATTTGCCACCTTTTTTACATACATAATATTGGTGTAACAAATAAGAAGAAGTCACACGAAAAACCGTTTCATCAAGAGTAGCAAACGGTAAATGGTAATACGCCATACCACGCATTTGGGACGAAATAGGGCACGCACTGCTCGCCATCACAAAACCAATCAAAGCTCTTAAACCGGTTTGGGCATCAGTACGTTTAAAATATTCACGTTCAGGGGTTATAACACGAATATCGACTTCGTTACAGGAAAGAATTTCTGTAAATCCCAACACAATTTCATGGGCATCAATGGCCACAGGACAATGTGAGTATTCGTCTGTTTTTAATGGGCAATTAGGACATTGATGGAAATCCAATTGTGTCCAAGCGGGGTACAAACTATTATCTAAAATACGTTCCCGATTTCTCTCAAACTCCACTTTATAGTCTAAAACCTTCCCATCATCCATGGTAAAGATATATTGAATAAACATCATAAGGCATCCATTTGTATGAAACTATCTTGGGCCCATCCAAAAAACAGTTTCTATGGTTCAGAGTATCATTTCTTTGTAATGAAAAATCAGATGATAAATGATTTCCGCTTTATACATCTCGAAATGACACGAAGTTAGGAGAGTTTCTGGATGGACACTTTCCTATAAAAGGGGCTTTTTTTATAATGTATGTCGTCTTGACTTAATTTCAAAAATCATAACGCAAATCTTATACCAAGAGGTGATTTAAAGGTATTTTATTTTAAAGTTTGCGGCTAGTTCGACTTTGTCATATTTAACATAACTCATTGATTTACAAAGAATCACCGAAACAGCGACTCTAATAAAATCAATTACTTAGGATTTCAAAAAAAAAATAATATACTCACAACGCACTCCCTAACCCTTCTGTTGAGGTGAATCAATCTGTGGTTCAGGGCTACGTCAAAGTTGAAATTAACACATTAATTACTAAAGACTTTTTTTTGAAATCTTGTCCGCATAGCGACACTCATTTGTAACTAATTGTTTTTTAATAGAGTTGTCCGAAAATAAGGGTTTTATGAATTTAACTATTTGTTTTTATTGGCTAAAAATTTCTTTACGGGCAAGTCTAATATACTTTTATGAAAGAATCCCAATTTGCTTATGTGAAATCAATAAGTTACATTGAACTTTGACGAGGCCCTGATCTGTGGTTAAGTCGTGGTTAAACTTGTGAGAAATTTGAGTGAGAGAGGATATAAGGGGGGGGGTGTTATTTTTTTGGAAGTTTTTTTATGATGTAACAAAGTCGAATCAGTCTCATCCGACAATTTAAGGAAGGGGGGAGGGGGAGTGACGCACCGAGAGTGAAGTGCGTCTAAAGAGAAAAAGAGTTGGAAGTTTATATATCATTTATTTGGTACCGAGGGTCGGACTCGAACCGACACGGTATTACTACCACTAGATTTTGAGTCTAGCGCGTCTACCAGTTCCGCCACCCCGGCTGATCAATTTTGTTGACAAGTATAAATGCAAACAAGGAAATAATCAACCCATTATCCCCTTGCAAGAATTAATTAATATTGTGGTGAACAGTTTTGTTTTGCATAAGCCAAAGCTAACGGCACGCATGGTATCTGAAAAAAAAATGAATGTCAACCAAAATTTCAAAATAAATTTCTATCTTGCTGTAAATAATCCTGTGAAAGTACCAAAGCATAACGAAGTTGCGCTTTGAACTCCGATACACCATCACGGAAATAATTTACAGCAAGAAAAATTTCAAATAAATATTTATTATCTATTCTTAACTTTTTATAAACATTGTTGAGTCCCCGTAAGACAAGTCGAAAATGGCAGTATATTAGGGAATACTAATATTTTAACTTCTTGAAAACCAAGAAAATAATATATTAGCTATCTCAAAATGACTTTTCGGAGGGGACTCATTGTTTACAAATGTTAATACTTAATTTTTAATTTTCGAGTTCCCTAGAAAAAGATTACCCAATGCAACGTACTGATTTTTCATTTAACTTGCCTGAGCATTTGATTGCTCAACACCCAACCAGATCACGTACTGACAGCCGCTTACTATATATAGAACCACACAGTGGTCAATTTCAAGACGACCACTTTGCCGATTTTCCCAATCTGTTAGCCCCGGGCGATTTATTAGTATTTAACGATACCCGTGTGATTCCCGCCCGATTATTTGGGCGCAAACCGTCTGGGGGCAAAGTTGAAATCCTTGTTGAACGGGTGCTTGATGACCATCGGGTTTTTGCACAACTGCGTGCCAGTAAAGCACCTAAGCCTAAAACACAAATATACCTTAAGGATAACGTCAATGTGACAATTTTGCAACGTGTGGAGAATTTTTTTGAATTACAATTTAATGATTCTCGATCAGTACATGACATCCTGCAAGCCATTGGACACATTCCTTTACCGCCCTATATAAGGCGGGAAGATACACATCATGATAGTAGCCGCTATCAAACAGTATACGCCCGACAACCCGGGGCCGTCGCTGCACCTACGGCGGGCTTGCACTTTGATGAAACGATGCTTAAAAACATTGACACTATGGGGGTAGAAAAAACGTTTATTACTTTACATGTTGGTGCCGGGACATTTGCGCCTATACGTGTGGACGATATTCGCCAGCACACCATGCATGCTGAACATTTGCACGTTTCCGCTCAAGTTTGTGAGCAAATCAAGGCGACCCGCGCTCGCGGTGGACGTGTCATTGCCGTCGGTACTACCACCGTGCGTGCCTTAGAAACGGCTTTTGCTGAGGGGATCATCAAACCTTACGACGGCGAAACCCGCTTATTCATCACGCCCGGTTACCGCTTTGTGAGCGTTGATGCTCTACTGACTAATTTTCATCTCCCCGAATCCACTCTGTTAATGCTTGTCTGTGCTTTTGCGGGACAATCCCAAGTCTTAGCAGCTTATCAACATGCTGTTGTCCAACAATATCGTTTTTTTAGCTATGGCGATGCCATGTTTGTGACTCGCGCCTCAACCGGTTGAAAAAAAAGCTGATTGTCACGGATTTTGGGGAGAGTCTTGGTAATGATAATTACTGCGGAAAAGTTGGAGCGATGTAAAACCTTTTGCGTGTATTGGGTAATGGGCGAAGGGGGGGATAATTAAGCCTATAGTCTAAAAACGGGGGTAACAAAGCTTAAAGTGGATGGGCTTATAAAACTTCGTTCATGTTGTTGGAATAGAAAAGTAATACACTTTATTTTAAAGTGTTATTATAACAAACTTTATAAATCAGTGTGTTAAAAAAAACGAGAACATCTGAGCATTAACTTAAAAGAGTGATTAAAATAAAACATTTTGACAATAGCTTAAGAACTTCAGGTTGACATAGAATATAGCTTGGATCGATATCGCCTATTACCTAATGCGAATTAAGGGTTGAGAAACTCATTTAAAATCATAAGGTTAAAAATGACTTTGTGTAGATACTTGTGGATTTGTTTTCTACACCACTGTTTTTACGGGGTGCCAAAATTTCAATTCTTAATTTGCATACCTATTACCGAAACCAAAAAAACTTCTCCTAAAGAACGATATATTTAATACTTAAAATTAACACGTTAAAATTTGACTGAAGAGTACAAAGTTCACGGCACCGGTTCAGTTCAATGTCACAGATAGGGTGAAGTACCCAGCTATTGGTCTGAAAAACGCCTAACTCTCTGAATTTTGGCTGCTTTTTTAACTGATTGATTTATATGTCATTTACGCCTAACTGAACCAGTGCCAGAAACACGCCCTTTATAACAGAAAATAAAATTCCCGGAGAATTAACCGATGCCGCCTTCTTATAATCACTCGTATGCAAAAGCCAAGCTGATTGGTGCTTTACTGAAGCTTGAAAAATTTTCGGTTTTTTCAGAATTGACTCTAAGGATTGATGGCAAAAATTACACACCCGATGTTTGTCTTTATTCAAAACGTGATGTCAATTTATCATTACCAGATATTGTGGAAATAACTGACATGCCGGTGTTGGCTATTGAGATACTTTCACACACCCAAACACTGCAAGGAACACTAGATAACATTGTGGCTTATTTTGGGACCACGAAAATAAAATCTTGTTGGTTGCTCGTTCCCGTGGCGGGGGCGGTGGTTGTTTATGTTTCACCTGATAAAGCACAACGATTTCGTACCGGGGACATTGTTGATGAACAATTGGATATACGAGTGCCTTTACAAGATGTTTTTGATTAACTAAACGCACAACAAAATCGGTGGGTTGGTTTAGTGGGCGGGGCCGATACTTCTAACATTTTAACATCACCAAACCACCAAAAAATGCGGTGCTGGCATGTGAATTGTCTAAAAAATCAGTGGTGTTTGGGCGAAATTTAGGAGGTATGAAACGACAAAAAGCGGCATGGTTCAAATCCGGGTATAACGCCGGATAAATTCTTGCACTGATATCTAAGGTTTGGCAAACAACCCAAGGCTCAGAAAAGTTCTAGGTCACTTATTAATTTAAGAGGCTCTGGCAAAACTATGTAACTGATTGAAAATAAATAAAATCAATTACTTTCGCTACGAAATGATAATTTTGCAAGAGGCTCAAAGAATATTAATAAACAATCAGTTATAAAATTTTCGCAGTTATACCGCCTATTTGTTGCTAGAAAAACAATAAAAATCAAAATGTTACTTCCAACTTTGACATAGCCCGGTTTTAATCTCTGATATCTTGAGATGGAACAAAACTTTTTTGGACACCTATTAATATTTAATTTGACAATATTCAAAGTTCAAGTGTTGTGAGCAAAACTTGAACCTTGAACGCATTTCAACAATAGTGGGATCGATCCCAAGTTTCCTCAAAAAACTGGGTTTTTGATGTGACATTGTCGAATTAATGGCACCCTTCAAAAGTCGTTGAAAGAATGGAACAAAAGGTAATGGGATCTTTGACACAAAAGACAGCATCGCTCTCAAGGCGGGCAAAGATTGAGCTTGCTGGGGATAAATCGTATAAGTAATACTCCAAAGGTTTAGGAAAACTCCTAATCTCATCGCATCGAACTCAAATACTCATAAGAAACGGACACTAACTTTCGTCGCGAAAGTTTTTCGCGAAAAACTTTCGCGACGAATTGATTTGAATTTGATGAGTTTCATCCTTGGTTTGTATTCTTGAATAAAAAACCTCAGCCGCTCCTATTACCTATTACCTATTACCTGTGCCGACACGTTTTCTTAGAAACTTGAAGCAATTCAGGCCAATAAGAAGGATTCCAGAGTATAAGGAATTAGCAATTATGGTTGAAAGGCTACCCTTGCTGTATTACTCAGTAAAAGCAT
>QNER01000463.1 GCA_003646175.1 Candidatus Parabeggiatoa sp. nov. 1 | reverse complement strand
ACTTTTGCGGTATCACCCTTCTCTATATGCTAAAATCCTTAATAGGCTTGCCCGTCAATTTTAACGAATAAAAACAACGCGTTAAATTGACAACCCCCTTATTTTCGGACAACTCTAATCAGTTAAAAATATCATTACAATAACCAGCCTTATTGTTTGAGTGATACTATCGCCAAAAAAGCGATAGCATCACGGCTTGAACACTTTTTGGTCCTGTACATAGATTATCAACAGAAAACGGTAGAGTCAGGAATCCTTGTAGTTCCAAGCACCATTTGTGACGGTGCAAAGTATAAACAAGAGTTATCACGCTGCCACCCCTGATTGAATGGTCTCGATCAACTCTTTGGCACTCCAAGGTTTATGAATACAGCGATGAAGGTTAACTTGAACTCTTGCTCGCTCAACCGCTTTTTCATCGGCTTGTCCTGTGAGTAACACTTTAACAATTTTTGGAAATTTTTCATGTACTTTGATGAGAAACTCATCTCCTTTTAGACCAGGCATCAACCAATCAGAGACAATGATAAGCACCTCTACGCCATCTTCATGGAGCTCGTCGATGATTTCCAGGGCATCTTCAGCATTTTCGGCAAATTCGTAGACATATTTATCTCCGAATTGATCTTTGAGTTGCATCTCAAGACTATTGAGTACCATCTCCTCATCATCAACACACAGAATCGCTTGTTCAGCCAAAATAATTTCTCCTCAAAAAATACCGGCGGGATTATCATAAGTCCCTTCGCCAAAAATTTTCAGATATTTTAATAGAGGGACAACCATAAAGGATTGCCCCTACATGAATTAGTGATTGAAATGTAGGGGCAATCCTAATGGCACGCACGATAGAAATTTTGGGCGTTAGTCATAGTTTCGTAAATTGTTGCCCACCAACGTCTTTTTGTTGCCCACCAACTCTTTGAAGTGGGCAATAAAAGGACATTGCCGGCCCCTTCAACCTTTGACGAAATGATGACCAACGCCAAATTTTGGTTGTGCAAGCCAGGGGCGTTGCCACGGGCGTAGATAATACGCCCCGTTAGGGCTAAGTTTTAAAGCCCCTTCGGTGCGAAATTAATATAGCCAGTGTAACTACCTGGAACCTGGAACCTGGAACCTGGAACCTGGAACTTAATTCCTATCGTGCGTGCCATTAGGGGCAATCCCTTGTGGTTGCCCTTTCTACTTAGGCAAAATACCTGAAAATATTTATGATTCATTACTTAATAGGCCGGCAACAAAATTGAAAAAGTTGTGCCTTTGCCAACCTCGCTTTCAACCTCAATTTTCCCATCATGCTTATCAACAATTTTATTGACAATATCCAGTCCCAATCCACTGCCTTCACCGGCGGGTTTGGTGGTAAAAAATGGCGTAAATATATGCTCCTTTACATCGTCTGGAATCCCGTTACCACTGTCGGTTATCGAGACAACCGCATAATTATCTCGCTGGGAGATAGCCAGTTTTAGAGTACCCTTGTACGCCATGGCTTGAAGTGCATTATGCACAATATTTGTCCAAACTTGATTCAGCTCGTCAGGATAACATTGAATCACTGGAATATCGTCATACGTTTTGACGAGTTCAACGCCAAGTTTAATTTGATTGTAGTATAGCGTTAGGACGGTTTCTAATCCTTCTTGTAAATTTGATGCGGTTTTCTCGCCGATATGATCGTAACGGGCAAAGGTTTTTAACGCAAAAATCACCTTAGAAGCCCGTTCAACCGCAGTCTTTATGTTTTCCGCACTCCTCGTGAGCGTAGAAATTTGATAGGCAGCATCAAAAATAAAGTCACTGTGTGGGTGTTCAAGCAGTGACAAATATTGTTCAACGTGTTCATAGATACCAAGGCTAATAAAAGTATCTGTAAAGACACGACTGTTTTCAATGCCACATTTTGCCAATTCCGCTGCAATTACTTTTTTAACGGCTCTTTTTTCTTTGAAAGTCAAAATGACTTGACTCTGTAGTGAGTCTTCAATTAAAGCCAAAAAATTATCCTGCAGTTCTGGCGTTAACACTTGAAAAATTTTTGGAAATTGCACCAGCGTCTGTTTCAAACCACTTGAGAGACTTTCTGCTGATGAACGAATAGCCCCCAATGGCGTATTGACTTCATGGGCAATACCAGCAACCAGTTGCCCCAAAGCGGCCATTTTTTCTGAATTGATGAGCTGTTGTTGAGTGGATTTCAGTTCATCAAGTGTGTGTTTGAGTTTAGCGTTGTTTGTTGTCAGTTGTTGATTAGCCTGTTCTAATTCTTGTTCGGCTAACTGGCGACTCATTTTTGCCAATACTAGCCACCATGTTAGCGTCCCTATTAACAATAGTAAAATCGCATATAATTTGACAAAGGGTACCGAAAGGCTATTTGAGACAGCCGCCTCGGTTTCTACTAATATCGACGATTCTTGATAGTAAACTAATCCGAACAATAAGCCGATTAATCCCGATAAAAATAAGAAAGTGACCGCAAATTTGCTGATAATCGTCCCCATTTGCGGAGAAATTTTTTGTCCAAACCAAGCAGACAGTCCTGATAAAAATGGATATTCTCGGGTAGTCACGGGTTTACAAGCATCGTCGCAACGCGCATCCAGAGTGCAACATAAAGAACAAATAGCACTATCATAAACGGGACAATAGCTCATATCTTGAGGTTCATATTGATAAGTGCAAATGCCACAATCAACCGGATCGTGGTTTTGGGCATTGTTAAAATGGACATTTTCCCTCGCAATATAATATTTGCCTTTGGTGAGTATGGCGATGGTAGGAGAAAGAATTAAAGCGACAATAATGGCAATAAAGGCTGAATAGGCTTGAACCATTGTCCCCAAAAACCCCAAGAACGCCAAGATCGAAATGATTGACGCAATCAGCATCGAACCAAAACCGACGGGATTGATGTTATATAAATGCGCTCGCTTAAACTCAATATAGGAAGGGCTTAAGCCAAGTGGTTTATTAATCACTAAATCAGCCACCAAAGCACCAATCCAAGCAATTGCCACATTGGAATAAAGTCCTAAGACTTTTTCCAAAGTTTGGAAAACCCCCATTTCCATTAACAACAACGCAATCATCACGTTAAATATTAGCCAAACGACTCGTCCCAAATGAGTATGAGTGACTCTGGAAAAGAAATTTGACCAAGCCAGTGAGCCAGCATAGGCGTTGGTGACATTTATCTTAATTTGAGACACGACGACAAACAGTGTTACGACGGCTAACATAACTGCCGGATTTGAGAAAACATGTTTAAAACCCATGATGTACATGTGAACCGGCTCACGGGCTTCATCAACACTGGCACCATGACTCACAGCCAAAAACGCTAAAAATGCGCCGCCTAACATTTTAACGCAGCCTATAACGATCCAACCAGGGCCGGCTGATACAACGGCAACCCACCATTTAAAGCGATTATGTTTAAGTTGATCCGGCAAAAAACGTAGATAATCAACTTGCTCGCCAATTTGCACAACCAAGGCAAATGCTACTGTGGCTGCAACCCCAAATAAAATGGGATCAAAATGGGCACCACTTTCTGAGTGACCTGCAAACATGGACCACTGCGAGAACAAAGCCGGTTCTTTATATAAAATAAAAATGTATGGCATAACCATCAAGATTATCCACAGTGGTTGTGTCCAAAGCTGCAATTTATTAATCAGTGTCACCCCAAAAAAGACCATCGGAATGATAATCACCGAACAAATGACATAACCGATTGACAAAGGTAAGCCAAAATAGAGTTCCAATGCCTGCGCCATAATGGCCGCTTCTATCGCAAAGAAAATAAAGGTAAAGGAGGCATAAATCAACGAGGTAACAGTTGAGCCGATATAGCCAAACCCAGCCCCTCGCGTGAGCAAATCCATGTCGATGTTGTATTTTGCTGCGTAATAAGCAATGGGCAAGCTCGTTACAAAGATAATAATTGAGACGACAATGATTGCCCAAAATGCGTTGGAAAAGCCATAACTGATAGCCAGTGAACCGCCAATCGCCTCTAAGGCTAGAAAGGAAATACCGCCCAGCGCGGTACTTACTATAACAAATTCAGGCCATTTTCTAAATGACTTAGGGGCGAAACGTAAGGAATAATCTTCCAAAGTTTCATTAGCAACCCACGTATTATAGTCTCGTCTCGCTTTGACGACAGGTTTAGGAATCGCAGGTTCTGTTTGCATAAATTGATTGAAAATTTCTTTTTTTGTCAATAGTCTATCGTTTTTAGGTGATAAAAAAATTAAAAATTGAGCCTCTTGCAACCCCCCCCCCATTTTTTTAAGGACTCTGTACAGGACCAAAAAATGTTCTCAGTCCGTATGGATCAGACAAATTGATGATCAAACCATTCACAACAACATATCGTAACCGTATGGTGTTACAGATCTGTGTACAGGACAAAAAAGTGTTAAAGCCGTGATGCTATCGCTTTTTGTGGCGATAGTATCACTCAAAAAAAAATTTGGGGGTGGAATAGGGCGGGGAATGGAGAATAGTAATGGGAAAAACTTGATATTCTAATACTCGATGTTCAAGTTTTATCGCTACCCAAGCAATAACGACAGGGATTGTATATAATAAATTGGAATAATTACAACCGACTATTTCTATTATCACTCTTCATTGCCTCATAAAATCATAAAAACTTTATTTTTTAGATAAGAAAAATAAACAATTTGTCATATAAGCATTGTAAATAACAATTTATTTATAATGTATTTCCGATGAGAACACTATTTTGGGAACCTCCCACCCTTATAAAGTGGTTTCATTGATAAAGTATACCCATATTTTTTACACACTACTTTAAATTAAAGCTTATTATTAAGCGAATGGCGAGTTATCAATAATAACTTAGGAACGTGCATAAAATAACTTATAAAACGTAATGGTAACCACAAAGGATTACCCCGACGGAACCTTCACTTCAGGTAGGGGCAATCCTTTATGGTTGCCCTAGTGCCAGAAAGCGGAAGTTTCCATACCACCCCAACGCCAACGGCTAAAGCCGTTGTCTAAAAGCGAAAAAAGGCTAAAGCCGACTAACCCTCTTTTGTAGTGCCCTTTAGGGTACTTGAGCTTTTAGACAACTGCTTTCGCGCCAAAGTTTTTGCGCGCAAAAACTTTGACGCGAAAAGCTGTTGGCGGGGGGGGTATGGATATTTCCGCTCTCCTGCCCTAGTTGTATTATGCTCATTCCTTAGCTGATATAATGAAAAACTCTCTTCAATGTTTGATACTGAAGAAAAAAATCCTTTTTTATATACAATCCTTGTAGTTATTGTCGTAAAACTAAAAACTTGAACATCGAGTGATAGCAATAGATAATAAGTTTGGATTTATCCCATTCTTAATGAACCATTACCCATTATCATATAAATCAATGAGTTGGCAACCTTCGGCGGTACAACTCAGTATAATAGCACTCTCATCACGCCAGTCTCCAACCACGCGGCGATAAGCCGTTTGCCCATTGACGGTTAATTGATGCATAGCAGGGCGGTGAGTATGTCCATGAATTAATTGATAAACATTATGCGTTTCTAAGGCTGAAATAACCGCTTCGGGTGCCACATCCATAATCGCTTCGGCCGTCATTTGAGTCTTGGCTTGGCTGTGGGTACGCGCTTGTTGGGCGAAGATGCGCCGTTGTGCTAAGGGTTTGGCAAGAAATTGCGCTTGCCAAAGCGGATCACGCACTTGTTGGCGAAATGCCTGATAATCAACATCTAACGTACACAAAGAATCCCCGTGCATTAATAATGTGGGTGTGCCGTATAAATCAATAAGATGTGGATCATCAATGAGTTGACAACCAGTTGCCGCCACAAAGCCTTCGCCCAACAAAAAATCTCGATTGCCATGCATAACAAAGACAAAAACACCGCTGGCCGTTAAATGATGTAAAGCCGTTAATACTGGTTGATAAACCGGTTCATCATCATCATCACCTAACCAAACTTCAAATAAATCACCTAATATATATAAGACAGTCGCTTGTCGGGCACGGCCGGCTAAGAAGTCTAAACAGAAAGTCAGTGTGTTAGGCCGTTTGGGATCAAGATGTAAGTCAGCAATAAATAATGTTTCTGGCATGTTTTTAGTTTTGTTTAATTTTGGAGGAGTGTGACCTCAATTTGATGTCACGTTTTTTGGTAGGCCACCCAGGGCCTTTTCTTGCCCACCATCTTCGGCCGTTTGGTGGGCAACCAAAAGACGTTGCCCACCCTACATATTTATTTCGCACCGAAGGTGCGTATTATTAAAGAGTGTGACCTCAATTTGATGTCACGTTTTTTGGTAGGCCACCCAGGGCCTTTTCTTGCCCACCATCTTCGGCCGTTTGGTGGGCAACCAAAAGACGTTGGGTGGTTACATTAGTATTATCTACATCAAACGAAGGTCACACTCTTTTGGAGTTT
>QNER01000462.1 GCA_003646175.1 Candidatus Parabeggiatoa sp. nov. 1 | reverse complement strand
CTGGTAGTTCTGCTTGCCATTCTTGAAAAAATTGGCTTTCTTTGGTTAGTTGAAGCCCAAATTGGGTTCTTAAGTCATGTAATGAAATGTCACTGGCACGAATTGTTTGAGCCATGGTATTTTATCCTTGATAAATGTCATAATCTGAATTTCATCAGAATTTACAGAATTAAAGAATTATCAGAATAAACCTCGATAAAACCACAAAACTAATTCTGAAAATTATATCATTTTGGAAATGATCTAGCGAAGCTCGTTACTAAGTTTATGATTCAGCTAAAAGGTGCGTAGGATGTACGCTACGCTTGCTTATAGTTTTAATTGGGTAAATTATAAAAAAAATTTTCACACTGTACGGTTAAAAATATGAGGTTTTACATATAATGTAAAATCAATAAATGACATAAATATTATGCAATTTGGCATTGTTATTGCCCAAGTCACAAAACCATCATCAGTCGGGCGTACCTCAAGCGGACCATTTTTACTCGTACAGGTCGAAAAATTTGCAAATTTTGATTCAAACAAAATGTGCGTGATACGCACCCTATGCTTGCTAATGAAATGAATATTAACCCAAAAGATAACCCGTTATTCCTTAAAACATTAGAATATCACATGCAAAATCCAGAAATTTCCCTTAAAGAACACCTTAAAAATAGGGTTGTAGAACTAGGAGAAGAAGTTCTCCGATACAAAAGAGTTTATCTTGATCTTAATTTCTGGATATATTTGCAAAAAGCTTCATTTGGAAGGCCTGAGAAAATTGAACATTTGGAGCTCTATAAAATACTTGTTAAAGCTGTTGATGATGGAAAAATACTTTGTCCAATTAGCCAACCAATATTTTTGGAATTGTTAAAACAAAGTGACGAAACAACTCGTGTGCCTATGTTTAAGATGATGGAACAATTAAGCAAAGGAGTAACTATTCAAACAGAAGATGAACGTCGATCAACTGAAATTGTACACTTTTTAAAGCAAAACACGTTGGGTTCAAAATCAATATATCCACTTGAACAACTTGTTTGGACAAAAATTCCCTATGTCTTAGGCTACCATTATCCGGATAACGAGGTGGCACCTAAAGAACAAATGCTATTGATCCAAAAAGCTTTTACTGACTGGCTTTGGACATGCTCGTTGGAAGAAATACCTGAAATTTTTAAAAAAACGAATAGATTTCATTTAATAGAGATGACTCCTGTTTCTGATAAAATCAATCAAGGAAAGTTTGCTCATGCTGATCAAATAAACAGTTATAAGAAAGCTTTTATGGTGGAATTAGTCGGCATACTTGATCTTTATAAACCAAGGATGAATGATATCTGGTGTGAAATGTACAAAAATGAAACTGGAAAAGATATTAGTGTTGAGGATAAGAATTTCTTGCTTAAATCTTCTTCTGATCCTCTAGGTGCTCTAATTTTATTGGCTTTTGAGAAAAATCGTATTACTACCCAATTACCTACATGGCGTGTTGGTACTTCACTTCATGCAATGTATCGTTGGGATCGGAATAGAAAACTAAAACCTAACGATTTGTATGATTTTGATCATGCAAAAGCCGCTTTGCCTTACTTCGACTATTTTTTTACTGAACGCTCATTAAAAAATTTGGTTACTACAAAACAATTAAGTCTTGATAAAATATATTCCACTCAGGTAGTGTCAGACGAAAAAGAAGCAATTGAGGTACTATCAAAATTATAAAATTTAGTTTATCTTTGGATTCCAAATAAATCCAATGGCATCTAAACGTTGGATACGTTCTTCACTGAGTTTTCCTTTTTTCTTATTTTGACGTTGATGTTGTACCCACATACCAAGTTTAGGATTTTTATCCCATCTATTTGGAACATTACAATGTCCATATATTTTTTTGTATTCCATCAATGCAGCAAAATTATCTTCCCATGCTTGTGCAAGTAAATCCCACACGAAACCAATTTGGTTTAATCTATCAATACGTTCTTGACTAAGCTTGCCTTTTCTATTATTTTTACGTTGATGGTGTACCCACATACCAAGCGTTTGATTTTTATCCCATTTACTTGGAACATTACAATGCCCATATATTTTTTTGTACTCCATCAATGCAGCAAAGTTGTCTTCCCAGGCTTGCTCAAGCGGATTCCATATGAAACTAATTTTGTTTAATTTATCAATCTGTTCTTGACTAAGCATGCCTTTTTTCTTTGCTTGACGTTGACGATTAACCCATATAGCAAGTTTTGGTAAATCAGAATAATTTTGTGGAACATTGCAATGTCCATATTTATTTTTGTACTTCACTAATGTTTCAAACATTTCTTCCCAAATCTCTTCAAACATTTCAGACGGATTCCATATAAATCCAATTCTGTTTAATTTTTCAATTCGTTCCTTACTAAGTTTACCTATTTTTCTTGTGTTACGTTGCCCAGTTACCCATATACCAAGTTTTGGAACTTTTGACCATCGATAGGGAACATTACAATTTCCATAAAGATTTTTATATTCAATAACTTTTTGATACATTTCATTCCAATCTGTTTCAAGAATATTCCAATAAAATCCAAGCTTTTCTAGTTTTTCAATACGTTCTTGGCTAAGTTTTCCGTCTTTTTTCGTTTTACGTTGTGTATGAACCCATTTACCAAGTTGTTTGTTGTTTAAATCTCTTTGCTGAACATTACAATGTCCATTCTCATCTTTATACTTGATTAGGGCAATAAACATTTCATCCCAAGTTGTATCAAGCGGTTCCCACACAAATTCTAGTTTATTCAATCTTTCAATACGCTCCTTGCTAATTTCACCTTTTTTATTATTCTGACGTTGACGTTGTACCCATATACCAAGTTTAGGATTTTTATCCCATCTATTTGGGACATTACAATGTCCATATATTTTTTTGAATTCTATCAATGCTGTAAAGTTATCTTCCCATGCTTGTGCAAGTAAATCCCACACGAAACAAATTTTGTTTAATTTATCAATACGTTCTTGACTAAGTTTGCCTCTCTTCTTTGCTTTTCGCAGATCACCAACCCATATACCAAGCTGTGGATTTTCATAATATTTATTGGGGACATTACAGTTTCCATGTATGTTTTTATATTCTATCAACTTTTCATACATTTCATCCCAATCTGTTTCAAGTGGATTCCATTCAAATCCAAGTTTCTCCAATTTTTCAATACGTTCTTGATTAAGTTTTCCTCTTTTTTTATTTTTACGTTGGTCAAAAAACCATTCACTAAGCTGGGGATTTTCAGGCCACTTAAATGGAACATCACAATATCCATATTTATTTACAAACTCAACTAACATTGCATATTTTGTTTCCCAAGACTCCTTAAATGGGTTCCATATAAATCCAATCACATTCAATTTTTCGATGCGTTCTTCACTCAATCTGCCCTTTCTTTTTGCTTTACGCTGTTCACCAATCCATGTACTTAATTGAGGATTCTCAAGTTTTTGAGTTGATCTTGTTGGAACATTACAGTGTCCATGTATTCTTTTGTACTCAATTAATGCTTCATACATTTCATTCCACGATGATTCAAGCGCATTCCACACAAATCCAATTTTGTTCAGCCTATCAATATATTCTTCACTAAGAGTCCCTTTTTGTTTATTCTTGCGCTGATGTGCAACCCAAGTAGCGAGTTCTTTATTTTCAGACCATCCTTGAGGAACGTTGCAATTTCCATAGGTATTTCTGTATTCGACCAACATCGCATACTTTTTTTCCCACGATGTTGCAAGTGGATTCCAATCAAAACCAACTCCATTTAATTTATTGATACATTCTTGATTAAGTGTTTCTTTTTTCTTATTTAAACGTTGTTTACTTACCCACGTAGCAAGTCGCGGATTTTCATACCCAATTGGAACATTACAATGCCCATGTACTTCCTTAAATTCCACTAATTGCTGAAACATAACCTCCCAAGATTGTAATCGTTCTTTAACACTTTCAAAAACTTCAACTATTTCCTTAGTTTCATCAACAATACGCACAACTTGCGAATATTCCTCTAAACCCAATTTTACCCTTTTTTCATGTTCACGCTCCTTTGCTTCCTGTAAACTTTCCAAAAACTCACTCGCCCGTATGCTTTTAAAATTATTAACAAAATCAAAAATAATCGGTGTATGTTCAACATCAACTTGCAAACACCGCCCAATTTGCTGATAAAAAATAATAGGGCTCTCAGTCGGACGCAACAAAATAACCGCACCCACATCAGCAATATGTAAACCCTCATTGAGCATATTTATCGCAAACAACAAATGCACCGTATTTTTCGCCTGAGCCTCCCTAAAAGCCGCAAGATTCTCATCATTTTCAGCAGCACCACTCAACACCCGATAAACCTTACGCAACTTATAAATCTTTGCCCGTTGAAACCACCGTTGCACCTCAACTTCCATTTCGTCTAAATGCTCTTTATCCTTACAGAACACAATAATCTTATTAATGTCAGAGGTAAGATGTTTTTTTAGAATTTCTGGAATACCAGATGTCCGCTCCCAATCCAGTTTGGCTTGATTGATATCAACCGTAATTACCTGCTTTTCTTCATCCGACTTCTTGCTATTTTTCAATAGTTCCAACAAATCATTAATTTCTTCAGCCAACGTATAAAGTGCAGCAATATAAGTCGGTGCGGGAAGAATCCTTTTAACAATCGCATCTGCCAAAGACAAATCAATCGCAACAAGTCCAGCAAAAAGTTCATCGCTCATATCTCGGCTACCATCCAAATAACGCACTGGAGTCGCCGTAGTTCCTAAAACATAAGCATCAGGATTAGCTTTTAAAACTTTCTGAACGCCAGCACCCCAAACTTCCGCACCGCAGCGATGAAATTCATCCAAAATAATCAGCTTTGGTTGTAATTTATTGATTTCATTGATACTTAAATTTGCGCCTTTCGCATAAGTCATAAACTGGATTGATTGCGTTGCCCAAGGCACTTTGGTTTGTTGTTGTTCAAGAATGTAATTAGAAGGTGCCATGAGCAATTGGTTTTCTCCCCAAAAATCAGCCATGACTTTAGCGATGATCAAACTTTTACCCGTGCCAGTCGCTTGAACTACAGCAACAGAACGATTGTTTTGCCAAAGGGCCTTAACTTGTTCGTAGGCATTTTTATTATGGGCGAATAGTTCAATTTCAGGTTCAGTAATATTCTCTGGATCAAAATGCTCAATAAGATGGGCAATGTAGGCCCAATCTGACAGCAACATGTTAAATTCGCTAAGTTTTTGGGCCTCTTTAACAAAACCATTAACCGCCACAAGATTAAATTGCTGACATTGATATTTTACCGCTGCTTGCTGTTCAAATTTAACCAATTCAATTTTAGTTTGGTCAAAAGTCAACGGCGCAGCATGATTTTTAGCTTGGACAATGAGAGAGACTTGGTTAGGTGTTTTGGGGTGATAAAGTAAAATATCCGCCCCAGAATCTCCACGTCCACCTTGGATTTTTGTGAGCCAACCATTGCCCTGATAAAGTTCAGCTAAATACCACTCGAAAATAGCCCCCTTTTCTCGTGTTGGAAGATTTTCAATAAAATCTTTGACTAGGCTAATATTTTTCTGATAAGTCAATTGTAAAATATGTTGTTTCATGTTTTATGGTAGTTGACACTTGAGTTCGGACCAAAAATCGCTGTCAAATAACTGTGAAAGCATATTAAGGTGAAAAACAGTCCGAAGTCAAGTGTATATTACTATAGTTAATGATGAGGTGGCATCAATAAAATCATTAAACAAAAAAAAATCACTATCGTCACTATCGCTCCAGCAATTTTACGCACCATGAATTGATGAGCAAGGCGCGTTAACCATTGTGCCGTTGCTCCCATTGTTAGCAACATCGGTAAAGTGCCTAAGCCAAAAACGAACATTAATATACGAAACGTACTTCTTTGGCCGTGAAAATGAAAATGGGCCAATAAGTGATTAAATTGTTTTGTAAAATTAGTCGCTTATAAAGAAATTTTTCATTTTTCATTAGTCTCGTGCCATGCGCTGAATTAGTAATTGGTGCTAATGTCTATTCAGAAGATGAATCATGTTTATGATGAGGTGGCATCGGTAAAGTCTGCTCAGAAGATGAGTCCTGCTTAGAATCATGTTTATGATGAGGTGGCATCACTAAAATCATTAAACCAAATAAAATGACTATCGCCCCAGCAATTCTACGCACCATGAGTTTGTGAGCAAAGCGCGTTAACCACTGCGCCGTTGCTCCCATTGTTAGTAACATCGGTAACGTGCCTAAGCCAAACGCGAACATTAAGAGTCCACCGTGCCATGCGCTATTTGATGCCAAGGCAAAAAATAAAATGGCATAGACTAATCCACAGGGTAACCAGCCCCAGACTAAACCCAGTCCAAGTGCTTGTAGTGGATGTTTGACGGGCAGAAAACGTCGCCCGAACGGTTCAATTTTG
>QNER01000461.1 GCA_003646175.1 Candidatus Parabeggiatoa sp. nov. 1 | reverse complement strand
TGTCAATTTTCTCAATTCGATGGTTTTGGTGAGATTGTTGCAACTCTTTATTGATTTCGTTGACGAGGTTTAAAACGGTTCTAATCTCTTTAACTAATTCATGTTACGCACTGAACTTCCCTTCCAAAAGATGCCTTGGGATAAATCCCAAGGCTAAAAGCGAAAAAACCTAAAGGTGACTGAAAATCTAAACGAAGGAGGCTTTAGCTGACTTTAGCTGTTAGCTTTGGGATTTATCCCAAGGCTTGTGGAAGCTGAGTGCGTAACATGAGTTATGAAGTAACAATAAAACGGTAAGTTATTGTTTTTAATGACTATCAACAAATTTTGGTGAAACTTTTGAGTCAATACGGAACCTGATTTTCACCACTCCAGTAGCGATCCCCCGCTGACTACCGCATGTCAATCCCGTCACATTAAGTCGTGGCAGGTTCCTCTTTTTTCCTTAAGAGCTTCTTCATCAGATAGTAAGCCCCCAGCACCGACTATAGCACCACCAACAACCGTTACTCCCACCGGATGGGCCAGAATAAATGCTTGAAGCGGCTAAAGCCGGAGGTGTCGTTGCAGTTGTTGTATTTGCCGCTTCAATTGCCATAATATATTACCTATTGTCGTGAGTAAAAAAATCAGGCATAAGCGTTTTACGTTTTATCGCGACGACGTGGATCAGAAGCCAGTACTAAAAGTATTCCGATAATTGGAGTTAACAAAAGAGAACCCAAAAAATATCCCCAAAATCCCCATTTTCGATTCATACCCAATAGGGCAATAAAAAAACTTAGACCTATATGAATAGCTACGATTATTAGTTGTTGCATAAAATCAGACTCAAAGAACGACAGAAAAGAGGTAGTCCTGAAATGTGGGTGATCTTTTTTGATTTTCCCCAAGTTTCACTTGGGGCTATTCACATTTTTAGGTAAATGTTTCGCGGAGCGAAACATTTACCTGAAAACATACTTACGGGTTGTTGGGGAAAAACTTTGGAAGATAAATGCGTCCGTTTGAACTCCATCACCCATATTGCACCACTACCAGAAAAGAAAACGGCGGTTTGATAAACCAAGTTTTTTCATTAATAACTCATGTTACGCACAACGCTTCAAAATGAGTCCACAAGGGCAACCATAAAATATTACCCCTATATTAATGTATTGTAGGCAATCCCTCGCGATTGCCCCTTTCATTTAACGGCCATGAATCATCTCAAATTGCGAATACCAAACAACGACCTTCGTATTTCTATTTAACGGCCATGAATAATTTCAAATCGCGAATAACAAATAATGGCCTTCGCATTTCATTTAACGGCCATCAATAATCTCAAATCGCGAATACCAAACAACGGCCTTCGCATTTCATTTAAAAACTCTATGACACACAACACTTCAAAATGAGTCGGCCCAGGAGCAACCAGGATTGCCCCTACATTGAGCTTTTAGATTGTAGGGGCAATCCCGCGTAAGCCCCTTTGTGGTTGCACCAAAGCACCCCCGCGCGCAAGCCCGGGAGCCAAACTTTCTCAATATGGAACTTTCCGCTTTATTGCGCTGTGATATCAAAGAAGCAATGTGCGTAACATCAGTTAATAACTCATGTTACGCACTGAACTTCCCTTCCAAAAGATGCCTTGGGAGAAATTCCAAGGCTAACAGATAGTTCCTGGTAGTTACGCTGGCTTTAATAATATGCACCAAAGGGGCTAAAAGTTTTAAAGCCCCTTTGGTGTGAAATTAATATAGCCAAGGGCAACGCCTTTGGAACTTAATTTCTATCGTGCGTGCCATTAGGCTAAAGCTTCTTCTTTTAGTGACATTTTCAGTCACCTTTAGGTTTTTTCGCTTTTAGCTTTGGGATTTATCTCAAGGCTTGTGGAAGCTTCCGAAAATTATGCGAGACGTAATCGGAGCGACTACTTTGGTATCAAAGTTATGAACACCAATAAGAATAGGATAGCTTATGGCAGGAACTTATACCCCTTAATTCGTGGGATTATATGCAGATCCCTTACGTCATCGTGTTGTAATAGCCAGCACATAAATCTCTCGCTGCCCATCCCCCAGCCGCTTGTGTGCAGTGGCATCTCCTGACGCATATCCACATACCAGCTGTATGTTTCCACGGGTACTTGATGGTGTTCTAGCGCACCAATCACGTCTTTCGCTGTCAGATGTCTTTCCCCTAAACCTAGCGTTTCCCCGATCCCAAGCAGCAGGTCGGCACATCGGGCCTTTCTTTTGTTGGTGTCGGTGTAGGCTTGGTAGAAAGGTACCGCGAGGTGGTCCATCTCGGTCAGCCAGACTACCCCGCCATATTCCTTCATCAAGGCTTTTTCTCCCGCACGGGTCAGCTTTTGGCCGAATACGGGTTGGCCCGGCATTACTTCCTCCACCAACGCCGGTAGTGGTCCATACGCACCGGTTTGCAACAGCGCGACGGCTTGGTCCATCGTGATATGACGCAATTTCCCACTTTGCAGCTTGGCAATCATCAGGCTCAGATGTCGATCAGTGCCGGCTATCTGTCTGATTAAGCGTGACAGTTTTTCTGAACGCAGGAAGGTCTGACACAGGCTCAGCAAGTACCCCTCAGCGATAGCGATAGCAGTGTCCATTCCGCCCAATACTTCACACTCTACATGGTAAAACTGGTTAAGGTGTGTACTATCAGAATCCTCGCCACGAAAGGAGGGGCTGATGTAGTAGGTGCCAGGTAAGCCCTCTTGTAACCGCAGAAAGTATTCCAACACAAATTGCATGGAGTCAGCCAAGTACACCTTTTCTCCGAAGAGTTTCACCTTCACCGGCTCCGAGTCAGAACCTAGTCCCATCGGGGAAGAAATCGTGTCGGTGGTCAGCGGTGTCATCGCGTAGCCAAAGCCTGTCTTCCGTTGAAAGTATTCCACTGAGGTGTGGTAGAGCGCGTTTTGAAGTTGGAAGAGCGCACGGTACCATGGATCCCGCAGTGCCGAAATCGCATGCTTATCGGGAAACCGCCAACTTTTCGGTGGACACAACATCCCCGGTCTCAATGCTCGCAAAGAGTTCGCTAGTGCAAATCCGGATGCCTTTGGGCCAAGCGCAGAGGTAATATAACCGCTATACTTGCCGCCTTCTGGCCAAGCTTCTTCGGCTGCTGTGATGTCGTTGCGCTCTCGAAGGGCGCGGGCATCAGCTTTGGGTGGGGCGTGCAGCGGTATGAGCTTAACGTGGCAATAATCAATCCCCATTCCCTCCAACGCTAATGCACAGCCTGCCGTTCCAAGAGCACTGTTCAGCAGGGCTGCTACTTTTCGCGAGGCCAGCATCAGAGCATTAAACGGGTCTTCGGGCAAGGCCAACACGTCGGAGTCCAGAGGCTGCCGCGGCACTAGCACGGTAAAGCCTGGTGTGTTGGGGAAGGGCGTTAAAAAAGCGACATGCGCTTCGTCTTCCCAAATCCGCCATGCTTGGGCTTCCCCACGCACGAAACGGGCAAACAAACTGTCGTCTGACGGTTCTCCTAAGAAAGTGGTACTCCCCAGCGAGCCGGCTTCTGAATTATGTGCCAACACTCGCGCTTGTAACTCATCCATCTCCTGATCAGTGCGGCGAGGCCCTTCCCGCGTGTCTACGGTGCCTTTGTCAGTCTCTGTGTAGCTACCCATAGCTTCTATTGGCGCCCATTGCTCAGGCAGTCCGTAAAGCGGGATTACTTTGCCATACTCTCCCTGTGCTCCCAGTACACCCTCGCATAAAAGCGCACTGCGCTTCACTCCAAATTGCGCTTTCTGCGCTTGAGCAGCACGCTTGGCCTGCCGCAACACGCCAATAAAAGCTTGTTCGCCTAAACCTAAGAGTCCGCGGTCAGATGCCAGATCAGGATGCGCCGGACACAGTAGTATCACGCCGGGTGTCACGGGCCGGCGATCAAGCAACGCGCTGCATCCGTCCCCTGACCACAATTGCAACTTGGGTTCTAATTCCAGACCCAGCCCATGACCATGGACTTTGGACGTGGTGGGCCTTGCAATAGAATCCGACTGGGAGTCGCAATCCTCTGGTTGTAGCACGATGTACGGGTCATCCGAAGTCATGACCTTCGCCATCTTACCACTGGCGTTTGCGATACCCGCGAACAAAGTGCCACAGTTAAAACTGATAGCCACTTCTCCGCCAACGCCTACTGCCACGACTCCCGCTACGCCTTCCTCCTTGAGGGTGCCTTTAATGGCATCGTCGCACGCAGTCTGCAAAGCACTCCCATCCTTGTCCAAGGGTTTATGCTGCTCTGCTTTGGTGGCAATGGCCTTGGCAGCGACATGCTTTATGAAGAGTTCTCCCGTGCCTGTACATGCCACCGCGTAGCTATCGTCGGCGTAAAGCCCAGCACCCACCATTGCGGTATCTCCAATTCGCCCAGGCGGTTTCCCCGCAACGCCTCCAGTGCTGCACGCGGCGGCCAACCGACCATGGTGATCGACAGCTACGGCCCCCACCGTGCCTACCGGTTGTAAGTGATTTAGTTGCTTTCGTCGTAGTGCGGTGTGGAAGTATGTGTTATCCACTTGTTGAAGTCCCGCTTCCGCGCAGAAACGGTCAGCTTCAGGTCCGCTCAACAGATAGTATGGACTCGTGTCCATCACCAAGCGAGCTCCCTGAACGGGATGCTTTAGCTCCCGGGTACAGGCCACAGCGCCGCATTTGCGACTGGCACCGTCTACCACGGCTGCTTCCAACTCGTGTTCCCCATGACTGTTGAACACTGAGCCTTTCCCGGCGTTAAAGATAAAACAATCCTCCAACGCTTCCACTGCGGCTTGCACCGCATCCAAAGCCGAGCCACCGGGAGAGAGAATACGGCTACCGCTGGTCAGGGCCAGATGTAGGCAGAATTCTACCCACTGCCGCTCATGCGGGAGCTTCGGTGCCAGCTCCCCAGCACCGCCGTGAATGACAAGGGTGAAGTCGCGGTTGCTGGGTTCTAAATCCGGGGAGCTTGGAATCTGAAGGGCGGTTTTGGTTGGCATCATGATTTGCGCCATCGCAGCCGGCACCGCTAGAGTAGTAGCCACTGCCTGGAGGCTGGCTTCTAATGCCGCACCCATTTGGGGTAGGCCGTTGGCTAGCTGTCCTTTGGCGCCCAAGTTGAAGGCGACTTTTCCATCCTGCTTGACAAAAAAAATCACTAGCTGCTCCGACGCGTACACGTTGCCTAATGCTCCCCTGATGTGATTTAAGTGAACACCTGTCAGCATTACCTGCGGTTCTCTGAAGAGCCGCAAGTACTCCAAAATAGCAGCCGTAGGCGGTTCCCTCTCCGCCAGCGTTCTCAGTGCTGCTAAGTGTGGACCAAAAGCTCTACCTCTTTGGGTAGCTGTGGCGAGACGGTGGAAGACGCGAGTTGACCGATGGAACAGTTGCAGCTGCGTCTCTTGAGACGCTGAACCGCTTTCCATGGCATCCAATAATTCATCCACTTCGTCAGTCCCAACGTACACTGGGTCAGTACGACCGTCGATAAAGTGGCCCATGTAGCGGGGCATAACAATGAGAGGTTTTGGACTGTTTTTCTTGAGAGCCAAAGCCGCTCGCAGCCGGCGCAGTGCCAGTTGTACTGACACAGCTATCCACACTTGCAATAAGCCTGTTTGCTCTAGTGCATTAAGTGCGTCGCTTTGCAACAGTGAGTGAAAGGAGTACACGGCCCGGCCATCCGCTGGAATGTTCGACAATAGAGAGAGGTCTTTTTCGTCCATTGCCAGCGGAAGGCGCGATGGTGAAAAGGGATTAGCATTGCTGTCATTTCTTATAGAGTCGAGAGGCTTGGTTTTGTCAACCAGTTGACACATAGCCTCGCAAAATTGCAAAGCGACCCAGCCGTCTACGATAGTATGTTCAAAAACTAACCCCGCATTTCCGTCCGCGAAAACCACAATATTCACTGGTTTATCATAATAACGGTTACCTACAATGGAACCTACTCGGAGTGCTTCAAGTGCCGTTGCTGTATCCACAGGCGAGATTTCATCTTCCAAACACAGCACCAAAATCGCATTCTCCGCGCATGCAATCGCATCGGCATTCTCAGGACTTTTGGATAGTTGGGTGCGTAGTTGAGCCCATGTCGTTCGGGGCAGAGCACTCAGACCAAGAACGCCCTTCATGTTTTCAGGATATGAATAACGGTCATTGTTTTCAACAATGTTCTGAAGCTGTTGTAAAATAACAGCAAATGGTAATGGCTCATCGTCGGGACCTAAAATGTCTACACGGAAAGCGCGTCCGTCTCGCAGCACTAATGCATGAGTTGAGTCCTGAATAGTTGTAAGCACATCGGTTTGCTCACCTGGAACCCGCGTAACACTCAATATTTGGTTACTTTGAGTCATTTCCCTGGCTTTCTCGGCATCTATTAGCTTTGAGATTAGCCACGGCTGTTGTTTTAGCGTAGCCGTTGCGACCAGCAGTGAGGCTGC
>QNER01000460.1 GCA_003646175.1 Candidatus Parabeggiatoa sp. nov. 1 | reverse complement strand
TGGGCAAAGCCGGGCTGATGGGTTATTTTGGCACGGGTGGACTTAAATTGCCGAAGATTGAGGAGGCGATTCAATTTATTCAAAGAGAACTCAAAGAAGGACAAGCGTATGGCATGAATTTATTGCACAACCCCGGCTCACCACAATTGGAAGATGACACCGTCGATTTGTTTTTGAAATATGGTGTCAAACAGATTGAAGCAGCGGCCTTTATGCAAATAACCCCGGCATTGGTAAGATATCGTTTGAAGGGATTAAGCCGGGATACATCGGGGAAAATTGGAACCACTCATAAAGTCATGGCGAAAATATCGAGGCCTGAAATCGCC
Organism: Candidatus Parabeggiatoa sp. nov. 1; assembly: GCA_003646175.1. Taxonomy (GTDB): domain Bacteria; phylum Pseudomonadota; class Gammaproteobacteria; order Beggiatoales; family Beggiatoaceae; genus Parabeggiatoa. The sequence continues at coordinate 6,145 of QNER01000460.1, read as the reverse complement.
CAAGTCTTTTTAAGTCCCGCGCCGGAACGTATTGTGAAAAAATTATTGGAAGCCAACCAAATTTCGGGGCAAGAGGCCGAGTTGTCAAAAGAAATGCCGATGGCTGATGATTTATGTCTGGAAGCGGACTCTGGCGGACATACCGATATGGGAATCATGTCGGTGTTATTACCCACTATCATCAGACAACGAGATGAACTGATGGACCAGTATCGGTACGCCAAACCAGTCAGGGTGGGTGCCGCCGGTGGGATTGGCACACCAGAAGCGGCGGCCACCGCCTTTATTCTCGGTGCGGATTTTATCCTAACGGGTTCTATCAATCAGTGTACCGTCGAAGCGGGTACCAGTGATGCGGCCAAGGATATCTTGCAGCTTTTGGATGTCCAAGATACCGACTATGCGCCAGCAGGGGACATGTTTGAAATTGGGGCGAAAGTGCAAGTGGTGCGAAAAGGCGTATTTTTTCCAGCCCGCGCCAATAAATTGTATGATCTTTATCGCCACTACAATTCCCTGGATGAGATTGACAACAAAACCAAACAGCAAATCCAAGACAAATATTTCCACCGCAGCTTTGAAGAAGTCTATGCGGAAACCAAAGCCTACTACTCCCAACATCTTCCAGAAGAGATTAAAAAGGCTGAACGCAACCCCAAGCATAAAATGGCACTCATTTTTAGATGGTATTTTGTGCATACCATGCGTTTAGCAACGCGGGGGAGTTCGGAACAAAAAGTTGATTATCAGATTCACTGCGGCCCTGCAATGGGCGCGTTTAATCAATGGGTTAACGGAACCGCCCTAGAAAACTGGCAAAACCGGCATGTGGATGAAATTGCCGAAAAGCTGATGCAGGGAACGGCAGAACTATTAAATCAGCGTTTTCAAGAACTTCTGGAATAAAAGCGCATTTTAATGTAAGGCGAAACCGTGTTGACAGATACTATATTACTTAGTGTTCCATTATTTGTTGTGGATTAAAAACAGTAAGGACTTAGTATGCACACACTAAATATGCAATAGCATAACTGAGACGATAGGTAACACGCCTATTATCTCATTACAGCATCCATTGTTACCAAATGGTAAAAATCTGTATCTGAAGCTTGAGCAATTCAATCCCACTTTTAGTATTAAAGATCGAACAGCTTTAGGACTTATTCAAGCTGCATTTAAAAGTGGGAAACTCAAGCCAAGGGAGGGAACCGTTATTGAATATACCTCTGGTAACTTGGGGAAATCGTTAGCGATGTTGGGCGCTGCAATGGATTTTAACGTGATCATTGTTGTTGATCCAAAAGTAAGCACCACAAGTCTTAATTTGTATAAGGCCTATGGTGCACAAGTTGATATGGTCACTATTCCAGATCAACAGGGGGGGTATCAACAGGCTCATATTTATCGGATTAAAGAACTTTCTAAAACTTCATGCAGGTGCTTATTGGCCAAATCAGTATGATAACCCTGATAACCCCACATTTCATCAAAATTACACTGCTCTTGAAATCAGTCATTTGGATTTTGATTTGCTAGTAGGGGCTGTTAGTACGGGTGGACATCTTAGTGGGATTGCTCGATGGTTTAAAGCCAATCGCCCAACCGTTCAAGTGTTATGTTAGCTTGTGATGTGGAAGGCTCTGCTATATTTGGCACACCATTCAAACCGTACTTAGTGAATGGTATTGGGTTAAGCTGGCGAGCTGATAATACGGACTTTTCCGCATTTGAGCACCATTGTCATATTAGTGATCAAGAAGCCATTTCCTTGTGTCATCTGATCGCCCGTGAACGAGGAATATTAATGGGAGGCTATGAGGGAATTGTTGTTTGTGCTGCTTTAATTTATCTGCATGCGACAAATGTGAAATCCGCATTGGCGTTGATTCCTGATACGGGTGCCAACTATCTGGATCATATCTACGATGAACATTGGCTTCGTTTGAAAAATATAGAATGGCTCACTGTTCCTACGCTTTTAAACAGAATACGCATACGTGCTGCTAAAATTTAGCTTAGCTCGCATCGATTCTCAACATAACCTACTATATAGTGATCCATCATGAGTTGTGGAATTAGTCTGACGAACTTCAAGGCTCGCAAGCTGATTCCACGATTCAAATGGGATCACTATAGTGTAACGAAGTTCTACCCAAGTAATCTGATCTCATTTTATGTTATTAAGCAATCTATGTTCTTGGCCGCATCTCATATATTTTTCTATTCTTTACTTTGTATCTATAAAAAATGAGCATTATTACCATTTTCACTTTTAGCATTTTTCTGGTCATTTTTTTGTGGATTGGTGCATTAGCCGCTAGATTTTCCACGCATACGGATACCGATTATTTATTGGGAAACCGTTCCTTTGGAAAGTACTTTATTGGACTAAGTGCCGGCGCGACGGCTAATAGTGGCTGGATTATGATAGGCGCGGTAGGTGTGGCTTACTCCCAAGGTATTTCATCTCTTCTTTTGGTGAGATTTTACCTTTTGGATGTTGTTTCCAGAACGAATTAATAAATAAGATGTCCATTGAACGAAATTCACAAACCGTTCCAGAACTGATCGGCTCTTCGATGGAAAAGCCCCAAGATAAACGAATCATTACTTTAATTAATGGTGGCACTTTTAACCGTTATATTTATCTGTGTTTATACGGCTGCCCAATTTGTCGCGGCGGGCAAGACACTTGAAGTATTTTTGGGACTGAAACCAGAATGGGGTGCTTTAATCGCTGTGGTTGCTATTCTGATTTATTGTGTCAACGGTGGACTGATAGCTTCTATTTGGACAGACGTTGTGCAAGCTTTTGTGGTCATATTCGTTTCTTTTGGTATGCTCATGGTAGCGATTATCGCTGGGGGCGGGATTTCAGACATTATCGAAGGACTCAATCAGATTGATCCGCAACTGACTCAAATCACTGCCGGCTTCACAAACTGGACTTTACTGGCTTTTATGGTGGGTTCTTTCTTTTGGGGCTTTGGATTTGATATGAGTCAGCCTCACATGCTGGTTAGATTGTTGGCGGGCAAAAATCCGAAGGAAGCGAGACAAGCGAGATGGGTTTATTTAACTTATGTCTATTTAACTTGGACTGCCATGGTTTTGTTTGGTGTCATCTGCCGCGTGTTAATTCCTGAAATTGATGATCCTGAGAAAGTGTTGCCCTTTTATGCCATGCACAATTTTGATCCGTGGTTAGTCGGAATTATTCTTGCCGGTATTTTCTCTGTCATTGCATCTACTGCTGATTCACAAATTCTCGTTTGTTCGAGTGCATTGGCAAAAGATATTTCGCCAACTTGGTATCAAAAGATGTCGCAGAAATATGGCTTGAGATATCAACAATTTATGACTTTGTTGGTAGGTGTACTCGCTTTTATTGCAACGATTTTTCTTTCTAGCACAGTGTTTGCTTTAGTGCTGTTTGCGGTAGGTGCTTTAACCAGTTCATTGGGGCCGGCAATGCTGATCACCTTGTTAAAAAGGCGCACTCATTATTTAGCCTTAAGCCTAACCATGTTAGTCGGGTTGATAACGGCTATTGTATGGCGAATACTGGGCTATAACGAGATTATTTTTGAAGGTTTTCCAGGTTTTATTATCGCCTTGCTAGTGCATGAACTGTTAATGGTGAGTCTTTTTTCCAACCAAAAGTTATCCTAACAAAACAACCTCGCAGATTTTTGTGGCTGAATTACTCAAACGGGTCAAACAAACTGGTCAAATTGCGCCAAAACCACACGGAGGTGGACACCCTCCTTCTGTTAAAGCTCAAGGTGAAAAATTACTGAGTCAAGTTGATACCGTTGTTTTTGACAAAACTGGTACTTTGACTCAAGAACAACTTCATGTTGGAAAAATCCATTGTTGTGCTGATATTGAGGAAAGTGAATTATTAGTCTATGCAGCCGCTGCTGAATATAAACAAACTCATCCGATTGCTTTAGCTATTTTGGCAGAGGTTAAACAACGAGGGTTGAATGTCGCGCCGGTGACACAAGCAAAATACGAAGTGGGTTACGGCATCAAAGTCAGTGTTGAAGCCAAAGTGATTCTAGTCGGCAGTGTGCGTATGGAAATGGAAGGTATTTTCATTCCACCTGAAATGAATATCTTACAAGAAGAAACGCACGAACAAGGCCATTGATTAGTTTTTATTGCACTTAATGACCAATTAGCGGGGGCTATTGAACTCTATCCTACCATTCGCCCTGAAGCTAAACAAATATATTACACAATTAAAGCAACGTGGCACTGGGGTCGTTGAGTGGGATTGCTTCAAATTCAAAGGCAACCACAAGGGATTGCCCCTACATAATCTCTGCTTGTAGGGGCAATCCTTTATGGTTGCCCTTGTGTTATTTCTTGATCTGAATCAATCCCATTCAATGACCCCAGTGCCCGCCGCGAAGATATTAAAGAAATCCGATTTTGGGGAAAAATCGGATTGGGAGCCGCTTTGATATTAAAGAAATCCGATTTTTTGGAAAAATCGGCTTTCCCGCCGCGATGAGATTAAAGAAATCCGATTTTGGGGAAAAATCGGATTTGTTACCGCGATGAGATTAAAGAAATCCGATTTTTTGGAAAAATCGGATTTCTTAATAGTTTTTCCAGGAAAAAACCGTAAAGCGTTTCCAAAACTTTGAAGGTTTCCAACTATTTACTGAATTTTGGCTCCGAACTCTGAAAACCGGTAATTTATAACTTATTGTTTTATATAGTTCTTGTTTAAAGCCTTTCTACTCTTATGAATAAGTAATTCTTAGTTTTATTATAATATTCAAATAGTTAGGCAATTTAGAATGTCAGTCATTTTGAGCATGATTACCTGCCAAAATTGCGTTTCAAGAGCGAGAGAGCGCATTTTTTCGGGGGAAGGGTTAAAATAAAAAGTGCGAGGTAATCGCGAGCAAAAGTCTCGCCAGAATTTGTAAAAGGTGTATTTTTGAATGAATATTTTAGTCTAAGATTATTTATATAAGAATTGGGAATAAGTACTGAAGCACAAATAAACAGGTATTTTGACTCAGAAGGGCTGGAGCAACGGATTGCCCCTACGCGATGCTATGTAGGGGCAATCCTTTATGGTTGCCCCCTGTTAAAATACCTGAAAATTTATGGTTCAGTACTTACCAGAGTACCCTCGTCAATGGTCCGTATGGTTCTCAAACTTTCTCCCTTAGTCGAAATGACACTCGGTACTTTCTTTTCTGGAAATCGTGTTAAAAGTTTAGACTAAAATCTAGCGGAATGCCATTTTTCGACAGAGAAATTTTTGCGTCGATTTTTTTGTGGTCAACCTCGAAAGTTGGTTCACCGTCACACCTCGAAGAGCCTTTAAAAAAGCCACTTTTCAACAATAACCCTCTGAGAGGCGATTTCAGAAGGGGGATCAATAAACCCATCAAAACCCCTACTACCCGAAAAAAATGCCATACTGAGCTTCTGAGAGCGCGTTGTTTTTTCCACCTAACAATCCACACAATCGTTTGGCTTATATTTTTTTGCTTTTTTTAAAAACCTAAAATAATGCAATATAGAGCAAATTATGGCTGTTAAATAGCAAATTAGGAGGCTATATAGCAGCGCATAAACCCTAATAACATAATGGATAAGCAATCTTTAAAAGCAAATATCAAAGTGCCCTATTTAAGGGCATCTTGGTGCTTACCGGTTTTCGACACTTTTCTAAAGTTGATAACATCTATTTTATTAAGGGTAATGGGGGGGGGTTGGAGCTGATTTTTGATCTTTGATCTTTGATCTCTCGATGTGTCATTTTTTCGATACCTGGAAAAAGCGACTTAAAAATTTTTTTGCAGGCTGTCCCAACTTTCGATGCATCGACTTTCGATGCATCGACTATACAACGGCAGTGGGGCAGTTTACAATTCACCCGCTCTGTAGATAGGCTATCGCGGATTGCCGTAACCCTAAAAGTTTATATGGGTTAATATTTCTGGGCAACCCCCAATATATTAATTTTTTGGAGCAATTAACTGCAAACAACTCCGATGTTAAACAATTATTAGGAATTAAGCCGGAGGAAAAAAAAGTTATTGTCTATTGTCGTGTTGAGAGTACAAATCAAAAATACGATTTACAATCTCAAATTAAAGCAATGGAACAATTT
>QNER01000459.1 GCA_003646175.1 Candidatus Parabeggiatoa sp. nov. 1 | reverse complement strand
GATTTTGAAAATCGCTCAAAAACACCAAAGTCTTGATTTGATTAGCTTTGAGATTTTTCCCCGATTTTGAAAATCGCTCAAAAACACCAAAGTCTTGATTTGAGTAGCTTTGAGATTTTACCCCGACTACAGAAAATCGCGTCAAAAACTCGAAAGCCTTGATTTTATGAGGTTAGAGATTTTTCCCTGATTTTGAAAATCGCTGAAAAACACCAAAGTCTTGATTTGAGTAGCTTTGAGATTTTTCCCCGATTTTGAAAATCGCTCAAAAACACCAAAGTCTTGATTTGATTAGGTTTGAGATTTTTCCCTGATTTTGAAAATCGCTGAAAAACACCAAAGCTTTGATTTGAGTAGCTTTGAGATTTTTCCCCGATTTTGAAAATCGCTGAAAAACACCAAAGTCTTGATTTGAGTAGCTTTGAGATTTTACCCTGATTTTGAAAATCGTTCAAAAACACCAAAGTCTTGATTTGAGTAGCTTTGAGATTTTTCCCCGATTTTGAAAATCGCTGAAAAACACCAAAGTATTGATTTGATTAGCTTTGAGATTTTTCCCCGATTTTGAAAATCGCCTCAAAAACTTGAGTTTGTGCATCCGAAGTCCAATCGTCGCGACGATTTGAGTTTGCCCTGCCAAGTTAAAACTGGCAGACTCCTTTAGCACTCAAACGTGCCATTATGTACCCGAAAAATGAGAATGCGCCCCTTGATTTATACTAACTTTGTGCATAATGAACAAAACATCGGCATGCTTCAATGTTTTTGAGCCATGCCAAAACTATCAAACTATTTAAGGAATTGAAACTTTAACTGGGCAACCGCCTCAACGCGTAACTTCGTTACAACGTTTTCGTTTTTTGGTAGTCCTGTAGAAGTCGTGATGATGTCCAAACGGATACTATCCCTTCGAGGGATAGCATCCGTAACATCATTACATATTTAGGACTACCCGTTTTTTTTCTGAAAAAATCTACCAATTACCAATCCAATGCAAACGTTTTTGCGTGCAAAAATGTTCGCCTCGAAACTAATCAACTATTAAAAAATGTCAACATGGGATGTCACCCAATCACGGGTGCTTTATAGTATAAAACACTGGAGCGAGGGTTATTTTGATATTAATTCAAAGGGGGAAGTCACTGTCTCCCCCATACCTGGGCAAACCGCCATCAGTCTCTATGAAGTAACCCAAAGCTTTGCTACCAACGGCTTATCTTTGCCGGTGTTAGTTCGATTTCCTAATATTCTGCATCATCGCGTGGAAAGTCTGCGCAACGCGTTTGCCTCAGCCATGCAGCAAGAAGATTATCACGCCAACTATACAGCCGTTTATCCTATCAAAGTCAATCAACAACATCATGTTGTTAAAGAGATTTTGCGTTCTGGGCAAGGGCAGGTGGGTTTAGAGGCCGGTAGCAAATCAGAATTAATGGCAGTGTTAGCACTTGCACCCTCCAATGGGGGTATTGTCATTTGTAACGGCTATAAAGACAGTGAATATATACGCTTAGCTCTGATAGGACAACAAATTGGCTTGCGCCCTTACTTAGTTATTGAAAAGGCTTCCGAATTAAACCTGATTATCAAAGAGTCGCGCAATCTTGGTGTGACACCGCGCTTAGGCGTGCGAGTGCGGTTAGCCTCTACCGGCAAGGGCAAATGGCAAAATACCGGGGGTGAAAAAGGCAAATTTGGGCTGTCGGCAGCGCAAGTGCTAGAAGTCATCACCCGCATTAATGAAGCTGGCTTAATAGACTCGTTGCAATTAATGCACTTTCATATCGGTTCACAAGTCCCAAATATCCGTGACATTCAAAAGGCTTTAGGCGAAGCCGCTCGTTACTATGCCGAATTACGAGCATTAGGGGCACCGATTCAAACCATTGATGTTGGGGGTGGTTTAGGGATTGACTATGATGGAACACGTTCGCGCACAGCTTGTTCAATCAATTATAGCATTCAAGAATATGCCAATAATGTACTGCATGAATTTGGGACGATTTGCAATGCCCTAGACTTGCCGCAGCCCAATATCATCACCGAATCGGGGCGAGCCATGACTGCCCATCATGCGGTGCTGATTACCAATGTCATTGATACTGAGGCTGCCCCCGGCGCGGTGCAACCAGAGCCACCGGCAGCCGATGATCCCATTATCATTCAAGACTTATGGTATGGCTTAACCCATCTCAATCAACGTTCCGCCCTTGAAGCCTATCACGATGCGGTGTACTGGATCAGTGAAGTTCATGCGATGTTTACGCATGGGGTACTCAACCTCACCCAACGCGCCCATGCTGAGCAACTCTATTATGCGACATGTTGGCAAGTCCGCGACTTATTACAAATGCACTCCCATTCACGCGCTTACCGTGAAGTGCTTGATGAATTGAATGAAAAACTGGCTGATAAATATTTTGGTAATTTTTCCCTGTTTCAATCAGTGCCAGATGCGTGGGCGATAAACCAATTATTTCCGGTTATCCCCCTGCACCGCCTCAATGAACGTCCAGAACGTCGCGCCACCTTGCAAGATTTAACCTGTGATTCTGATGGGCAATTTAAAAATTATGTCAATAATGAAGGCGTAAACAGCAGTTTGCCCGTGCATGTCCCCAATTCTGATGAATCGTATTTGCTAGGCATTTTCTTAGTGGGTGCTTATCAAGAAATTTTAGGCGATATGCACAATCTGTTTGGGGACACTTACTCCGTCAATGTTCATATCACGCAAGATGGCAATTACGAATTAGTTGCCCCTTTGGAAGGCGACACGGTGCAAACCATGTTGAATTATGTCAATTTTGATACGAGGTTTTTGCGACATACCTATCGTAAACGCTTACAAGCTGCCTCTTTGACGACTTCGCTCCAACAATCGTATTTGCGAGAGTTGGAGGGGGGACTAGTAGGCTATACTTATTTAGAGATGTAGTGTAAAAAAGGGGAAAGGGGCTAGGGGAAAAATAATTTTTTGGGAATTTTTGATGTTTCGGGAATTTGTTCCTTATACTCGATGCTCAAGTTTTTAGTCTGACAATAATAACTTCAATGTGATTGTATATAAAAATAAAAGCGTTAACTACAAGGATTGTTTATAAAAAAGGATTGGATCGTAAGCCACCCGGTTTAAATCCGCCGAAACATACACTTGTCGTTGTCGTTTGTATTTGTCGTTCTTAACACCTATCAGTTTGTAAAACAGGCTATTTTTCAACACAGAGAACACAGAGTACCACAGAGTACCACAGAGTATAAGTATATGATTTTTATAGATTATTATATAAATAATTGATAAAATTATGTGTTTTTTGCCCTCGAATTTGAAAACTGATAGGTGGTAAGGCTTGCCGTTATCGTTTTTTTAAATCCTTTTTTATATACAATCCTTGTAGTTTGGCTTTAGAAAAAACTTGCGAGTCGAGTTATCGTTGCCCAGAAAAATTCTGCCCAAAACCGCAAAACTTCTCAAAACCTTCAAGGTTTGGCAAACCTTCAAGGTTTGGCGCACAAGCTGCCCAAACCGCATCGTTCATTTTTTTTCAGTTTGAGAATCGAGAGTTATAAGAACTTGATATTTTAAACTCGCCATTTGCTATTCGCATTGTTATAAATTTTCTGGCTCTCTAGCGAAAATAATTAAGAAAATAGGTGCCCAGTCTATTGTGACGCTTGAATACCTGAACATTTGAACATCCTATTTATAACTGATAACCAAAAAGGACAGCTATGCCACCAAAACGGGGTGAAATAATTGAGGAAGTAGAAGATCATAAAAAAACCGGAGTAGAACTTGAAACGCTTGAAGGTGAGGAAGAAGAAACCATCTTAATTCCTTGGGATCCAAATCTCATTCGCGTTGATGCCAAGTCTTTTTCACTACGAAATATCCTTGACATGATTGATGAGGGAGATTTGGAACTCGCACCTGATTTTCAACGGCGTGCTGTTTGGAATAATAGGCAAAGATCGAGACTGGTTGAGTCACTTTTGCTGCGTATTCCATTGCCTGCTTTCTACTTTTCCGCCAATGAAGATGGAAAGATGCTTGTTGTTGATGGACTGCAAAGGTTGTCGGCTATCTATGACTTTGTCAGACGCAAGCCAAATGACAAGCGTTTTTATAAATTGGATAAACTTGAATATCTTCAGAAAGAAGTGGGCAAAAAAGCGTTTAAAGAGATTGAGGGCACACTATGGGCAAGGCGTATTTACGCCACTCAAATTATAGCCAATGTTGTTGATCCACAAACACCCAACAAAGTGAAATTTGATGTGTTTAAGAGAATCAATACGGGTGGTAGCCCTCTGAATGCTCAAGAAATTCGTCATTGTATGAGCAAAACCCGCTCACGGGAGTTTTTGAAGAAACTGGCTACCAGTGACGCTTTTAATAAAGCCACGAATGAAAACTTGCGTGATCATATTAGAATGGTTGATCGTGAAGTCATTTTGCGCTTTTGTGCATTTCGTCTCATTGACAGCATAGAAAAAGACTACGCGCCGATGGAGACGATGAATGCTTTTCTCACTGAAATTAATAAAAAAATAGATACTGAAGTCACTGATGAAAGGTTAGAACAACTGGCTAAGGATTTTGAGCAAGCCATGGACAACGCCTATAAGCTGTTTGGGAAGCGTGCCTTCAGAAAATGGCCGGCGGGTAATGAAAAATCGTATCCCATCAACCGCGCATTGTTTGAGGCATGGGGAAACATCCTTGCGGATTATGATTGGCAAACCCTTAAACCGGTTAAGGGTGCTATTCTCAAAGCAGCCCGAAAAATGATGACTGATGATAATGAATTTCTGTCAGCCATCAGCACTTCAACCAGCGGCGTTAGTAAAATCAATCTTCGTTTTTCCAAAATCAGACAAATTCTCAAGGATGCGGGTTTGTGATATCCATTGAGGCGAAATCCGACAAAAAACCTCCAAGGCTTTGAAAACATTGGAGGTTTAAGTTGGATAAAAAAATAGTATTCTATTTTTAAGTGATTCGACGCAGCACTTCTTGTCCTTGAATATGATGCTTGATGACTCCAGCGAGGTGTAGCAAGAAGACACCTAAAAATGTATAAGTCAGGTAATAGTGGGCTGAACTGGTGAGTTCTTTCCACCACTCGTCACCCTTGGGGAACAAGTCAGGCAACGGTAAACCATAGAGTTCAACGTGATGCCCATGCACGTTTGATAACGCATAACCACTAAGCGGCACGAGAATCATCAACAAATAAAGCAAATGAACCACACCTTGAGCAATGCGATGGTTCAATTGCGAAATCTCAGCAGGATGTGGTGGGATTTGAGTTAGCCAACGGGCAATGAACCGAAATAGGACTAACAAAAACACTAACACCCCGGTTGATTTGTGGATGTGGTACATTGTCCACGGCTCAGCCTCTTTGAACTCTATCATCACTGCGCCAAGAACGAAAATGATCGCAAACAGGACAAACATTAGCCAGTGAATTATGCGAATAGACGCATGGTATTTTTCATTCATAAAAAAATGCCTCTTTGGTAATTGATCAGGAGTCCAAACTTTAGTTTGGGCATAATTTTAATTAATTAAATAGCTTGGTGCAACCAATAATTTTTAATACAATCCATAATTTAAGTAATTGATATACTCACATAAGTCACTTCGTACCCCTGAGTTTCCCAGCGTTAAATTTATTTTTTAATTCTAATTCAAAGCGTTATTTTATGATTTTTCCGCTCAAAAAAGCTCAATTTATCACAGTGGCAAATATAATTACCAACCACCAATGATTAATTAGTGCTTGAACGAAAACCCTCTCATATTGTCATTACTCGCCCTCACTATAAATAAATCTTTTGGTTATCAACGTATTTAGTTAGTCAAGGCATTTTCGTTCCGACACTTAATGACTAATGACAAATTTTCACTTGTATTTTTACCAACAGTACCCATATAACATTTGGGTGGTGAAACAAACCCACTCAGGTAAGCATTTCCGCTTGGCAACAAGTCTTCGCGGTATTTATACTGTTATTAACATTAACCTTTAAAGAGGAATAAAGAATGGGTGTATTAGTAGGACGTTCTGCCCCTGATTTTACTGCCCCGGCCGTGTTGGGCACTGGCGAAATTGTTGATAATTATAACTTCAAGGATGCGGTTAACGGCAAATATGCGGTGGTGTTTTTTTATCCGTTAGATTTTACCTTTGTGTGCCCGACAGAATTACTCGCTTTTGACAAGCGTCTGGACGCTTTTAAGGAGCGCAATGTCGAAGTGGTGGGCGTTTCGGTTGACTCACATTTTGCGCATAACGCTTGGCGTAATACCCCGGTAGACAAAGGTGGCATTGGTGCAGTGCGTTACACTTTGGTGGCTGATTTGACGCATGGTATCGCTAAAGCCTATGATGTAGAAACACCCGATGGCGCGGTGGCTTACCGTGGTTCATTCCTGATCGACAAAGAAGGCACTGTCCGTCATCAAGTGGTT
>QNER01000458.1 GCA_003646175.1 Candidatus Parabeggiatoa sp. nov. 1 | reverse complement strand
GTTCATCATATACAATTAGCAGACGGGTAAACCTCTATATCTAGGTCACTAACCGCCATTATTCCCTGCTTAATCCAAATATTAGGCATATCCTAATATCCAAATGGGTAAGTTATGCTTTTGTTGAGTAATACAACAAGGGTAGCCTTTCAACCCTATAAATAACATAATTGTAATTCCTTATACTCTGGAATCCTTCTTATTGGCCTAAATTACTTCAGGTTTCTAAGAAAACGTGTCGGCACTATTTATAACAAACCTACAACTTTTCTGAACATCTAATAGCTTTTCAGATAAGTACCAAGAAACTAGGCCACCCGCTTAGGCCACAACGGCCGATGCTTCAAGGGGTTACATGGATTCCCGCTTTCGCGGGAATGACCGCGCATAAGTGTCGCGGGTACGTTTCCAGCCAGAAACTAAAAACGAAAAGCTGAAAATGTTGAACCACGCCTCTGAGTTTTTTTTTAAACCCATAAAACTGGGGGGTATGCGTTGGCAACGGATTGTACTTGAAAGAGATGTAACATGTCACGTAACACTTTGGTTGCATCAGGATGTGAGTTTGGGGTACCTTGATACACTTTCTAAGTATTTGAACAGTGTTAAATAGTTGATTTAGAAAAAAACTACCCGTAAATTAGTGGAATTTTGAACAACTTACATAAAAATTGTTTATAGGTATTATAAATATGTTAATAATATAGTGGTCAGATTGATGAGCCTCTTGCAAAACTCAAAATTGGGAATTGGGAATGGGGTTCGAGGCAGAAGTTTTTGCACGCAAAGACTTTTGCCTCAAATTGGGAATTGGAAATTTGGGATTGGGAATTGAAAAGGCTAACAAACAATTACAATTGTGCCTAAAAATCAGGCACTGGGGTCGTTGAATGGGATTGATTCAAATGAGGGGAAAGCCCTTTAAATTGAAGCGTTCCCACTTAACGACCCTAGTACATGAAAGCGGAAGTTTCCAGACCACTTCCAAACAGGGGCAACCATAAAGGATTGCCCCTACAATAACAAAGTTTTTTCGTACCAGGTTCGCCTTGTACTCCTAAGCAATTACGCCATTTTTTCGTACAAGGTTCGCCTGAAACGAATGAAAGTTAAAAATCCTCCCATTCACTCTCTTGATGAGATAGAAGCTTAGGGAATTCTTTCACCATTGGGCGAAGAGCTTGGCGATGAGTGACTGATTGTGTTTCAGTGTTTTGACGCAGATTCAGTTCACCAACCTTGAAAAACGCTACCTGTTCTTTAAGACTCTGCGCCTGTTCTTTCATCACACTGCTGGCAGAGGCTGCTTCTTCCACTAAGGCCGCATTTTTCTGAGTCATCTCATCCATTTGCGCGATGGATTGATTGACTTGGTGAATGCCTGATGATTGCTCATGACTGGCAGCGGCAATTTCCACAATAATGTCGCTGACTTTTGTCACAGCCAGAACTATTTCTTTGAGGGTTTCACCCGATTGGTTGGCGAGTTTGGTGCCTTCTTCAACTTTAACAACGCTATCTTTTATCAATCCTTTAATTTCTTTCGCGGCATTGGCGCTCCGTTGGGCAAGGTTGCGGACTTCTGAAGCCACCACTGCAAACCCCCTACCATGTTCACCAGCCCGAGCCGCTTCTACGGCCGCATTGAGTGCTAACAAATTGGTTTGGAAAGCAATTTCATCTATAACCCCAATGATGTCAGCAATTTTTTGACTGCTGTGACTGATTTCCGTCATGGCGTGGACGGTGGCACTGACCACATCGCCGCCTTTTTCCGCACGTTCTCTGGCACTGGTCGCTAATTGGGTGGCGTACTGTGCGTTATCAGCATTTTGTTGTATGGTGCCAGTCATTTGTTCCATGTTCGCCGCGGTTTCTTCCAACGAAGTCGCTTGTTCTTCAGTGCGTTGGCTGAGACTGATATTACCTTGAGAAATTTCAGCAGCCGCATGACTGACTGCCGCCGCTGTCCGCAATATCACCGTCATAATCTCTGTCAACTTCTGAGCCGTTGTATTGATGTCATTTTTTAGCTGCTCAAAAAGACCAACGTAGTTATTTTCAATCTGTTGAGTCAAATCTCCTTCAGCGAAGGCTGCAATGACATCTGTAATGTCAAGCACCGCACGCTGATTGAAGTCCATGATTTGATTGACACCTTGGCTAAATATTTTGAAAAAGCCCGTTTTGTCATCAAGGTTGATACGTTGTTGGAAATCGCCTTTTGAGCCCGCCTGGATAACTTGATTAATTTCTGAAGCTAAAGCTTCTTCAAGCGTGCGATTATTGAACTCAATAACTATGCCCAAGCGTTCGCCGCTGGCATTCATGATCGGGGTAATAATATGATCAAGGGTTAAACCACCTAAGGTTATTTTTACCGAGTGGCTGCCAGTCAGTTTCGCTAATATCTGACGTTGTTTGGCCGCATCTTTATGAAAAATATCAAGATTAGCACCATATAGACGACTGACTTCAAGATGGGGTAAATCCTTGCGAATTGATGACTCGTGAGTTTTAAACAACTGTTGTGCCGTTTCATTTAAATAAATAATTTGATAATTAGCGTTTGTAATCAATATATGAGTCGTGGCACTATCTAAAGCACAAGTGATACGCAAAGCTTCATCAGCAATCCGTTTGTCGAGTTCAATACGTTCACGTAACTGAGTTTGCATACTAGCCAGCGCACAACTAAGTTGTCCCGTTTCATCCTGACGGTGGGTACCAATCTGATTATTCAGATTTCCGTTGGCAATCTGATTGGCAATGGTTACCGCTTGACTCAAACTTTTGGTTGTGTCTATCAACATCACCACAAAAAATAGGTTTGCCAAGCCAATGATGATTATCATCAAAAAGAGAAAACTCATAAATTCAGTTTCAGCCGCTTTTTGAGTTTCAGCGGCTTGAACATATAAGTCGTGAGCCAGTTTGTCCCCGGCTTCTTTGAGCAGATTAATTTTGCCAGTTTGCATCGCAAACCAATATGCCGGGTTAACCTTATCTTGCAAATCATGATTATGGGCTGCGGCTGTATAAACCATTTCACGCATTCGTGTGGTTTCCTCAACAAATGGCCCTGATGATAACTGTTGTTTTAGAAACGCCTTTTGTTCATCCGTTAGATAATTCATCACATCGTGATTAAAATAAGCCTCTTGTACCGCGACAAGTTCGGCAAATTGTTGAAATTGCGTAGGCATTATAGAATCTTGACTAAACACCGCACTCAGCAAAGCGCGTTCTAAACCGGCTTTTTCCTTAGCCTTTAATAAATTAAGATAAGCCAGCTTTAACGGGAAAACGTCCTTATAATTAGAATAATGAGTAGATTGTATAATAAACTGAAACAACGTCTGGTTAATTTCGGTATAGCGTTTCACCGCTTCTGGTTGCAGGATACTCAATGTCGTGACATCGGCACGGATGGATTGAAAACGAGTCAGCATTTCTTTAACATTGTTTAGCCTCGTGTTAAAATCGCTGTCGTAGTCATGGATATCGAATTTTTGCAAAAAATGGTTTAATGCCGTGATAGATTCATCGGTTTGAGTACGATATTCGGACAGTTCCTCAGTAAATTTCTGGCCTTGGTTTTTTAAAAACAAACTACTCGCGCCTCGTTCCAACTGGACGGCATGAACAATGTGACTCAACGTGATTGATAGCAGCGTTAACTCTGCTAACCCACGCATATCTTGGGCGGTTTGAGCTTTTTCAACCATAAGAATGAGAGAAAAATACAACAAACCTACCATAGGAAAAAAGAGCATCAAGCCCAATTTATATTTTATTTTCAAGTGAGTGATGAATGGCATACTTATCAGTTATCAATTGTCAGTTATCAGTCATCCGTTATCAGTCATCAGTTATCACTGAATCAGGTATTATCAAGTATTTTGACAAACGTTTTATTGTTGCCCGGCAACTGGTTTTTTGTTGCCCACCAAAACACGGCGATGGTGGGCAACAAAAAACCGTTGGGTTTGGTGATTCTCTCAAAATACCTTAAAATTCTTAGCGAAGGTACTTAATTCTGGCTATCAATAACTCTTTGAGTTCTGAATTTATAAATTTATATTGTACGGAGAACCTGAAGCTAGGCTGTTGATTTTAATCGGATTTAGGGTTTAAACGATTTTCATGGAGATGAATGGTGGGATCGCTGTCGGTAAGATTCGGGACAATGTTTGAGAGAGTGCCGACAGCGATCCCACCCTACGAAACTGATAACTGTTTACTGAGACAGACTTTCAACAATGGCTAGTTCATTAGAGTTGAGTAAACGATCAATGTCCAACACTATCACCATTTTTTCATCTACCGTCGCCAAACCCTTGACAAATTCAGTAGTGATGACACTGCCAAAATCTGGCGGTGGCTTAATATCGGCTTCCGCAACATCGTAAACATCTGATACCCCATCAACGACAATGCCCATAATGCGTTCTTTTCCGTCTACAGAAAGCACTTTCACTACCACCACCACTGTCATTTGCCCATAGGCCAAATGTTCAAGATTAAAACGCAAGCGCAGATCGATAATAGGCACAATAGTACCACGTAAATTAATCACGCCACAGATATACCCGGGGGTGTTAGGTATCGTAGTTACTTTGTTCCAACCTTTAATTTCTTGGACACGCAAAATATCTACCGCATATTCTTCAGTGGCTAACACAAAAGTCAAATATTTATTGGCAACATTGCTGGTATCACTGTTCATAACGAACTCCTAAAAGAGAATGGGGGCGCGTATGGGGTGTTTTGGTTACAGTATGAAAGAGATGAATCAGCCCAGCAACGTCCAAAATCAAAGCGACACTGCCATCGCCTAAGATGGTTGCGCCAGAAATGCCTTGTACTTTTTTATAATTGCCTTCTAAGCTTTTAATCACTATTTGTTGTTGGGAAAGTAGTTCATCCACAAATAGGCCAATTTTCTGACCATCGCCTTCAACAATCACCAATAAGCCTTGATCCAAATGAGTCGCGCTGGACATAATGCCAAATATATCGTACAAGCGCAAAATGGGAATATAATCATCGCGCAGTTTATATACCTCAGCAACGCCCGCGAAAGAATTGACTAACTTGGGTTTGGCACGCAATGATTCAATAATGGAGAGCAAAGGCAAAATATAGATATCTTGCCCAACGCGCACCAATTGCCCATCTAAAATCGCCAAAGTCAACGGTAAACGTATGCTAAAAGTGGAACCTTGCCAACGTTTAGATTTCACCTCAATCGTACCACCTAACGCACGAATATTGCGGCGCACCACATCCATGCCAACACCACGTCCAGATACATCGCTCACTTGCTCTGCAGTGGAAAAGCCCGGTTGAAAAATCAACTCGTATAATTGCTCGGTGGTGGGATGTTCCTCTTGATTCAACAAACCTTGTTGTATCGCTTTAGCGCGGATTTTATCCAAATCAAAACCAGCCCCATCATCGCTGATTTGAATAACGATGCTACCCCCTTGATGAAAAGCGTGTAGGTGTAACTCTCCGGTTTCAGGTTTACCCGCAGCCCGCCGCTGTTCTGGCATTTCAATGCCGTGATCAAGGGCATTACGCACTAAATGCACCAACGGATCACTCATTTTTTCCAACACCGTTTTATCAAGTTCGGTATGTTCGCCCGACAATTTTAATTCAATTTTTTTGCCCAGTTGTTCGCTCAAGTCGTGAACCAGGCGCGGAAAGCGATTAAACGAAAAACTGATGGGCAACATCCGGATACGCATCACGCTTTCTTGCAATTCGCGCGTATTGCGTTCCAATTGCGATAAACCATCACGCAAATTGGAAATGCGTGAGCTGTCAAAACTTTCACCGACCTGATCCAACATGGATTGGGTAATCACCAATTCCCCTACCATGTTGATTAAATCATCAATTTTATCTATACCCACACGAATAGAATTGGCTTCGCTCGTGTGATGAGTCACACTAGGGGCGTGTTTGGTGCTATCACCGGCGGACACCGTTTCCACTGTTTCTTTTACGGGTGCTTGAGTCGGTGTGGAAACGCTGGGGGCTGTAGTCTCTTCATCTGTGGCTAAAGTTTCTGTTTGAGAAATTTCCTCTAACTTCTCTTCTTCAACAGCGATAATGGATTCATCCCTTTTATCATCAAAGCTTTCATCTTCAGTTTGATCAAGGGCTAACTCACCACTTTTATCAACTTGGGCTTCACCTTTGTCAATAAATGACGGCTTGTCAAAGACTGCCTCTCCTTCCTTATCAGAAGCCAACTCTCCACACCTTCGTTTCGGGAAATTGGGGTGTATTTCTTCTAAGAGGCTATCCAAAGCCGTGATATGCAACTCACATTCATCCACCACCCATTCAAAAATTTCATCAATAGCTGCCCGTTCAACACCCGCATGTAGCGTCAGTTCCCAATTTAAATAACACCCCTGTGGGTCAATGTCAGGAAAAACCGGCACTTGACTGACATCCACCTTAACTTC
>QNER01000457.1 GCA_003646175.1 Candidatus Parabeggiatoa sp. nov. 1 | reverse complement strand
TTCTTTCAGCGCAAAAGCGCAATTTCTCCAGCGCAAAATAATATACTGACCATTGTCATAAATTGAACTTTTTTTATTTTGTCAGCCTCAAATAACTCTTTGAATTAAGATGAAAAATTAAATGTAACTCGGTGCTTTCTGTGTGTATACAATCATTCATAGCCTCTTCATTACTTGCTATTTGCGAATACATTCAACTATTGTGTCAATTAATTTATTGCAACGTCCCTTGGTTTCGAGAATTTGGTATAGAATCCAGAAAATTTTTTCCTATGGTAAACCATTGTGGTTTGGCAAATATCGAAGGTTTGACGCATCTTCACAAAGTCACATTTCAATCACCACGCAGCCCTCTCGTACAAGGTTCGCTTTGTACTCCTGGTAGTTATAAACTTACTTGACAAAAACGGCTTAAGGAGCAACGCACATTGACTTCAATCAAATCTGGATTTTGCCCTTTAATCTATAGTTTTTCAGATAAATAATTTCAGTTATGGCACTGTTTAATTTAAGGGAAATATATGCAATGTTCAACTTTAATTTATAACCCATTGATTTTTATAGTCAGTGCGATTAAGCAGTGTGTCTCCAAAAAAAATTAATACTGAAAATTCAATCACTTAAAAAGTTTAGCCTTGCGTGAAATATAAAAAAAAATTATGGTATAGTTCAGTTAGAAACCTTCAAGGTTTTGGAAACCTTGAAGGTTTTGCCCTAAGTTAGAAACCTTCAAGGTTTTGAAAACCTTGAAGGTTTTGCCCTAATAAAACCCACGCTGGGGGCTTAGTTATAGGCTGGGGTGTTAAATATAAGCTAATTTTCAGGTTCATTTTGAACGAAGTTTTGATACCGCGATGGTTGGTGGGACTGCTAAGCTTTGATACAATAGTATTTTTTGAGTTCTGAGTGACAGCTTGGGATGGCCTACGAATCCAATTCTTTGGTGAAAAAAAATGGAAAACATGGCTCAAATTTAACACCCCAGTTATAGGCTGCGAAAGCTTTTAGCCTAGATTTTTCATGGCTATCCCCACTTCACCTTATATAATATTATTTGAGTACGCCGATAAGGATGGAATAGCAAATAAATGAATAACAAACATACACATCGTTTTGTTAGCCGTATCACCCGCGATACCTTGGCTTTAGTTTTGGCGGGGGGGCGTGGCACACGCTTAAAACAACTCACGGATTGGCGGGCGAAACCAGCGGTGCCATTTGGGGGTAAATTTCGCATCATCGATTTTCCTCTGTCCAATTGTATCAATTCGGGAATACGTCGAATTTCGGTACTGACACAGTACAAATCGCATTCTTTGATTCGCCATATTCAAAAAGGTTGGGGGTTTTTGCGCGGCGAATTTGGGGAGTTTGTTGAGTCAATGCCTGCTGCTCAGCAGCGCTTAGACGAATCTTGGTATGAAGGCACTGCCGATGCTGTGGCTCAAAACCTGAATATTATTCGTAGCCACAATCCAAAATTTATTCTGATTTTAGCCGGTGATCATATCTATAAGATGGATTATGGCAATATGATTGCGGCTCATGTTGAACAAAAAGCCGATATGACGGTGGGTTGTTTGGAAGTGCCATTGGAAATGGCAAAGGGTTTTGGCGTGATGAGTGTTGATAAAGATGGGCGAATTGTGCGTTTTATGGAAAAGCCGGCGCAACCAGAGCCAACTCCTAACGATCCAGAAAACGCGTTAGCTTCTATGGGTATTTATGTGTTCAATGCCGAATTTTTGTATGAACAATTACAGGCTGATGCCGACTCATCAACGTCTAGCCATGATTTTGGTAAAGACATTATTCCGTCTCTGATTAAAACCCATCGCGTGTCTGCTTATCGTTTTCGCGATGTTCAAAAAGGGGAGCAACCTTATTGGCGCGACGTGGGGACGGTGGATGCGTTTTGGGAAGCCAATATGGAGTTAGTTTCCGTTTCCCCCCAATTAAATTTGTATGATCAACACTGGCCTATTTGGACTTATCAAGAACAACTGCCTCCGGCTAAATTTGTGTTTGATGATGAAGAACGGCGTGGCATGGCTGTCGATTCTCTCGTGTCAGGGGGTTGTTTAATTTCTGGTGCCAAAATTAAGAATTCGCTGTTGTTTTCTAATGTGAAACTGAATTCTTATTCATTGCTGGAAGAGGCGGTGGTGTTACCGGATGTGGAAATTGGACGGAATTGTTATATTAAAAAAGCGGTCATTGATAAAGGCGCGAACATTCCGCCCAACACTGTGATTGGGCAAGATCCTGAAGAGGATGCGAAACGTTTTTATGTCAGTGAGCAAGGGGTTGTGTTGGTAACGCCGGACATGTTGGAACAAAATATACATAATCCTAATTAGTCAAAATGTAGCCCACCTCGTTTTGTTTTGCCGGCCTTAAGCTTAGACGGTGGGCAAGAAAAAGCGAGGTGGGCTACAGCATTTGTAAAACCGGTTTGTGAGGCTTGTGAGGTAATTGGTTTGCAGCTATTTTCAATTATGGCTTTATCATGAGGAGTAATCCATTAACCATTAACTTGGGGTGTTAAATCTAAGCTAATTTTGAACGAAGTTCTACGATGGTGGGACTGCTAAGCTTTGGTATCATGGTATTTTTTTAGTTCTGAGCGCCCGCTTGGGATGGCCTACAAATCCAATCGAGGCTCAAATTTAACACCCCACCATTAACCATTAAAAAACATGTCCGGTAAACTAAACGTTGTGTTGTGCTGGCACATGCACCAGCCGTCTTATTACGATTCGCATAGCGAACAATATCAATTACCTTGGACTTATCTGCATGGGATTAAAGATTATGTGGATATGGCAGCCCATTTGGAAGCTATGCCAATCGCCCGTGCGGTGGTTAATTTTTCGCCGATTTTGTTGGAACAACTGGATGATTATGTCAGACAAATTCAGGCTTTTTTACGCGACGCGACACCCATTCAAGATCCGTTGTTGGCAGCGTTAAACAGTCATCCCGCTCATGCGCCTTTTTTAAAGCATCCGGTTAAGGAGTTGGGTGGGCAAACAACCCCCACTGAAATGTCGTCCTTTGTGGAAGCCCGTTTGACGTTAAGTGAGCAATGTTTGCGTGCGAACCCAGAGCGATTGGTTCAACGTTTTAAGCCTTATCAAGAACTTGCGGAATTTGCTGAGTCGTTGCAACAAAATCCCAAGGTTGTGACTTATCTGGATGAGCAGTATCTTATTGATTTGGTGGTGTGGTATCACTTGGCTTGGCTGGGTGAAACGGTGCGCCGTTCAAATCCGTTTGTTAAAGCGTTAATGGAAAAAGAACGCGGTTTTAATGATAGTGATCGGCGGCAATTGCTTGAAATTATGGGGGAATTGTTGAGTGGGATCGTACCCCGTTATAAAGCATTAGCGGCGCAGGGGCAAATTGAGTTATCGGTTACGCCTTATGCCCATCCCATTATGCCGTTGCTGCTTGATATGTTTTCGGCCCGCGAGGCTTTGCCGGATATTAATTTTGCTGGGGTAAGTTGTTATCCCGAGGGCAAGGAACGAGTGCGCTGGCATATGCGGGAAGGCATTCAGACATTTGAACGGCATTTTGGTTTTAAACCACAGGGTTGTTGGCCTTCTGAGGGCGGTATCAGTGAAAACACGGTGCGAGTGGTGGAAGAATTTGGTATCCGTTGGCTCGCGAGCGGTGGTGGCGTATTGCGTAATAGCCTGAAACCAGCCGGGCAAGCACATCAATCTCCACATCGCCCCTACTGTTTGCCCAAGAGTTCGGTGCGTTGCTTTTTTCGAGATGATCACTTGTCAGATTTAATTGGCTTTGAATATTCCAAATGGCAAGCCGATGATGCTGTCGCTGATTTGGTAAAACATTTAGAAAAAATTGCCCGCGCTGCACCGCAAACGGGCGCACAGGTGACTTCAATTATCCTTGATGGCGAAAATGCGTGGGAACATTACTACGAAAATGGCTACTATTTTCTCAGCACCCTTTATCAAAAATTATCTGATCATCCTGAATTAGAATTGACGACATTTTCACAGTGTCTTGATTCTGGGGTTTTGGGATTATCAACTTTAGTGGCAGGTAGTTGGGTTTATGGCACTTTTTCCACTTGGATAGGTGATCCTGATAAAAATCGCGGCTGGGAAATGTTGATTGAAGTTAAACATTTGTTTGATAGAGTGCTGCCACGTTTGGAGCCTGCGCAACAAGCTGCGGCTGAACGTCAATTGGCGATCTGTGAAGGTTCAGATTGGTGTTGGTGGTTTGGTGGCGATAATCCCTCCGAGGCGGTGCGCGACTTTGATCGCTTGTATCGTCTACACTTAGTTCATTTATATCGACTGTTGGGCGAAACTCCGCCTGACTATTTAAACCACCCATTTACTCACGGTGGCGGTGATCCCGCTACCGGGGGTGTTATGCGAAAAGGACAGGAATAATACAGATGAGTTCTAACGCTGATTTCTTTAAAAAGCGTCGTGCTGGTATTTTGTTGCATCCCACTTCGTTACCGGGTACACCTGGTAATGGGGATTTAGGTGAACAGGCTTACCGCTTTGTTGATTTTCTCGCGGACTGCGGTATTTCTATCTGGCAAATGTTGCCTTTGGGGCCGCCGCATGAAGATTTATCGCCGTATCAATGTCAATCAGTGCATGCCGCTAATCCGTTGTTGATTAGCTTAGATCGGTTAGTGGAAAAAGGCTGGTTGAGTAAAGATTCTGTCCCGACGGCCGAGCATGAACTAGAGCACGAGTTAAAACGCCTCGCTAAGCAAGGTTGGCTGACGGAAGATGTTTTAGCCCGTGAGTTAAAACAGCGACTTGAGCAGAGTCAGTTTCGTGATGACGGCTTTTGCCCGCAGCCAGAACACGATGCGGCTATGCGCTATCGTCATGCTCGTTTGAAGGAAGCCCGGGCGGGGTTTGAGAAAAACGCCAGTGCAACCGATAGTGCCGCTTTTGATGAGTTTACCAAAATACATGCTGAGTGGTTGGATGATTATGGGTTGTTTCGGGCTTTGTCGGCTGAACATCATCAGGCTTTAAAAGCAGATTGTCTGAAGGCTTTGAACGAAATCCACCATCATGATGCATTGAAAGGCAGTTTGCTTGAATTAACCAAAGCGGCGGGTTGGTGGGGTTGGCGGCCCGAATTACGGGATCGTCAGCCTCAAGCATTGGAGGCTGCGCGGCTGCGTTTAGCGAAAGAGATTAAACAACATCGCTTTGAACAATTTGTGTTTTTTAGCCAGTGGGAAGCATTGAAAGCATATGCAAACCAGCATGGCGTATTGATGTTTGGTGATATTCCGATATTTGTGGCTGAAGATAGTGTGGATGTTTGGGCAAGTCGCGAGAATTTTTTGCTGGATGGAAACGGCCGGCCGACAGTTGTCGCCGGTGTCCCCCCCGATTATTTTTCAGAAACCGGGCAACGCTGGGGTAATCCTCATTATAATTGGAACAAAATGCAAGCGGATGGTTTTCGCTGGTGGATAGCGCGATTAAAGAGTGCCAAGTTGTTGTTTGATGTGGTGCGAATTGATCATTTTCGGGGTTTTGAAGCGTGTTGGGCTATCTCGATTCATTGTGACACGGCAATTGAGGGTGAATGGGTAAAAGTGCCGGGGCATCAGTTCTTTGAAACGTTACAGCAAAGCGGCATTGATTTGCCTTTGGTGGCTGAAGATTTAGGTGTCATTACTCATGAGGTGAATCATTTACGTGAGAGATTCGGTTTACCGGGTATGAAGATTCTCCAATTTGCGTTTGACAGTGGTAATGATAATCCGTATTTACCGCACAATCATATTGAAGATTGCTTGGTGTACACGGGTACGCATGACAATGATACGACGTTGGGCTGGTACCACGAATTACCGGAACATATCCGGCAATTTGCCCGTGACTATCTACGTTCTCCGCTTGACGATATGCCTTGGCCTTTAGTTGAAGCCGCGTTTGCGTCAAAAGCACAATGGGCGATTGTGCCTATGCAAGATGTGTTAGCACTTGATGGCCATCATCGCATGAATGTACCCGGCGTGCCAACCGGTAATTGGCGTTGGCGTTTTGATTGGTCACAAAAGCCGCATGGCGTGCATGATAAATTACGTGACTTTTGCCAACATTACAATAGAACGTAATCAGTTATCAGTTCCAAGCTAAAGCGGTTTTACTCCCAGGGGCGTTGCCCCTGGCTCTAATATTTAGGAGTCGGCCAACTTTAGTTTGGCTGGGTGGCCCAAACTAAAGTTTGGACTCCATCACCCATATACCCGCTTCGCTTTTTCTAGCCGAAATTATGAGCAAAAAAGTCATTCAATGGCATGATCTATTTGGATTAGGTTTAACAGACTTGTTTAAAGGTTCCAATTTTGAGGTTAAAACGGAACAAAATATGTCAGTTAAGGCACAATATGTAGATGTGCTGATTATCTCGAAATCTGCTGGGAAACCGGTTGATAAGTTGCCCGACGGGTTTGAGTTCCT
>QNER01000456.1 GCA_003646175.1 Candidatus Parabeggiatoa sp. nov. 1 | reverse complement strand
TATCCCGTCTTCGGGGAATTCCCAATAAGTGGTATCAAAAAGCCTCACCTCATGGTTATCTTGTTTCAACAAGGCCGAAAATATGGCCACCGCCGTGGGCATGACGTACATGCCTCTGAGATTTGGGTAGAGAAGTAATACTTTCATTATGCAATTTATATTGTCCTTTTACTCGATGTTCAAGTTTTTTCCCAAATTGCTATATAACTACAAGGATTATTTATAATAAAGGATTAAAACGTCACCTCGAATTAATTGATTTGGTGATTATCAAAAACCTATCAAAGATCGTGATTCGTTTAAGGTTTGGCATTGAGATTCTGGTGATATTTATGAACTCACTGACGCGATCTGATCCTTTATTATAAATAATCCTTGTAGTTATATGAGCTAGGTAGAAAAACTTGAGCATCGAGTTTTATGGTTCAGAAAAAAATTTGGGTATAAGAACCTGATAGGTTTTAAAAATATGTCAGATATGATCGCTTTGATTTTTCTGAAAGTCTATAGAACCCAATCTGATTCCAAAGCACGGCGATAATAGTCACGTCGTCCAGCTTCGTCCCGCACCATCGGTAATTTAGGCCGATCCATGAAAGTCTTTATGACCTTTTCAGGACACTCAGAACGCCTATCGTCTTGGCTGATGCTAATATAGCCATAAGGTTCCAAGCGTTGCACAAGCATTTTAGCAAATTGAATAATTTCTGCGGTGGAAATATTGTCATATTCAACAATATTGCCTAATAAATGAGGTTCGCAATAATCTTTTTCCAATAATGTCTCCCAGTTTGGAATCTTAAACCGAATGCCAAACTGTTCTGGATTGTTACCCATTTTGGAACCAGGATACGGAATACAGAGGCTGGCTACAATTTGACGCGGTTGAATGGCTTCCATTAAATCAATGCTTGATAGATGATCTTGATATGTAGAACCTGGTAAACCAATCATTAAGTTACATCGAATCCCTATATTGGCCTCTCTCGCTCGGTTGACCACCGGCAGAATTTTTTCAACTTTCAATCCTTTTCTAACGTTTTTCAGGGTTTTCTGATCAGCTGATTCGATCCCGAAAGCGACTATTTTACATCCGGCTTGAGACATCCAGTCGAATATATGCCAATGTTTCGGTGGGACATCACTTCTGGAATTGACGGACCAGTTGCACACTATTTTGCGTGCGATGATTTCACGACAAACTTCAATGACCCACGCCGGGTTATAAGTAAAAATATCGTCACCAAAATGGATTGCGCTATGTCCTTCAATATTGACAACATATTCAAGTTCATCCACAACATGCTTAGGTTCTCGTTCTTTATAACCTGTGCGTGAGGATGTGCAAAATAGACAAGTAAAAAGGCAACCCCTTGAACCTATTAGGAAACCGTGGGAATAACAACGGTGGTATTTTTGAGGTATCAAGTGACGTGCTAGGACATAATGATTGGAGTCTAAAGAATGCGCTATGCCGGTGTCTACATGATTTCCATGAGTATCTTTAAAAAAGTAGCCCGGTGGCTGTGTCAATGTTGAGTCCACAAAAGGATACTTCAAACTCAGATTGTCTAGGAAATCAGATAGAGTCTCCTCAACATTGCCTTGGAGTGCAATATCAAAGCCAGTTTCAATACATTCTTTCGCTTTGAAAGTGGGATATTTTCCAGCGGCCATCAGAATATACCCCTTTTGCTTGAATTGCTGGGCAATACGGTACGAGGCAGCTAGGCACCTCATCGTAAATAACACTCCAATCACATCAGGCGCAAACTCGGATATCACAGTCTCTAACCGTTGTTCATCTACATTCTGATCGTAGATTTGAACTTGATGTTTCCCTTCTAGGGCCGCCGCAAGAGAAAGGCATTCCATAGGCGCTTGAAGATAGAAGGGGGCAGTATCCGGTTCTGGATAAACAAGTAATACTCGCACTGTTTTTCCTCATTAGAGTTTATTAACCGATTTAAAATAACTTATTGATTTAATTTAATATTTACACACCTATTTAATTTAAGATTTACAGGGCGTATTCCCATTTTCCGGGTCGTTACAAATTACCCATTTTTTTTATTATTCTCAATTCTCGAATCGGCAATAATGGTCGCTTTGGGTTCTGTACCGGTAATGAGTTAAGGGATGCTCCCGAAAGAAAGCGCACTATACGCTAGCTTTTCAAAAATGTAAAGCACTTTAACCAAAAAAATATTTCAAAAACCTGATGAAAACCATAAAGCCCCTGAGAATAAGGCTTAAAGAACTTGCCATCGAAATGGTGTGCATGACCAAAAATTAATAGTGGGAGACAGCATACTTCATACCTAAACTGAAGCGGTTTTTATATTTATATCAAATAGTTAAGTTGTTTTTTCGTGTACGAGGTATGGTGCCCACCACTCTAAATCATTTTTATAAACCCTTAGCATAAATATTTTCTTTGGCTTATATCTTAGGCAGTTTACTAAAATCAATCAGTTACATTAACTACTCGGAAAATGGGAATGCGCTCTATTTACAAACCTATAATAACAATCCTGATTGTTACGGATTTTGGGGATGCATTAGGAATGGGAAATGGAAAATGATTTTTGTTCATTTTTTGTTCCTAATTTATTGTTTTTACTTATGATAAGCATATATAAACACTCGTTTACTGTGAAAATACTCATAACATCTATGTCAAAGTTAACGGATACTATCCCTAAGAAGGGATAGCATCCGTTTCGTTACATTATTTCTCTGAAAAACTATAGTACAACGGATTTAGGGTATAAACGGATAAACCCAATCCTCATGGTTTGAGGGTGGCAAAATAATTGCCATGACGATTTATTAAGCGAATGGTAAGATTTATAGTGACTCATTGATTTTTTGGTAGTCCTGTCAAAGTAGTGATGGTGTTCAAACGGATACTATCCCGGCAAGGGATAGCATCCGTCAACTCACTACATGTTTAGGACTACCGATTTTTTTATGCGTCTGGTGCAATGATCATCTTAAAAATCAGTTGAGCAAACCGAAAAAATAGCAACACAAGTCCAATTGGTAAAATGCTATAAGGAATCCATTGTTGAATCGGTAAATCTTCTGATGGAATGCCTAACTCATAAATCGTGTAAACATACTGCATCCCCCCAATGAACAGTAGTACACAATAAACCATGCACAACAGGGCTGCAAGAATAGCAAACACACGTTGCAACGGAGGCGGTAGCAATTTGGTGACAGCATCAACGCCGATATGCGCCCCAACACGCACGCCATAAGACATGCCAAACAAGACTAGCCATGCAAATAGATAAGTCGTCAATTCCAACGCCCACACCGCTCCCGAATTAAAGAAATAACGGGCAACGATTTGGGAAAAAGTGATCAACGTCATGGCTGCGAGGAGGAAGGCGATAAAGGATTCTTCTAAATGATTGGTTATCTTAGTAAACATAATATTTGCGAATGGCGAACAATTTATGAGAACATCGAATTATGCTGTAAATACAACGGATTGACGGATTTTACGGCGGAAGTACAACTTCTTTCCGGATTTTACGGATAAGTTATAAATTGGTTTTCAGTTCATCATTCATCATTCAAAATTTTCACCGCTTTGTGAGATTTGTCCAGTTAGAAATCCGAGTCAAGTTCAACAGCTCGGATTTCTTTGCTCTTTCTTATTTTGCCCTTTGTTCTTTATAATTTTGGGTTTTCAATCACCGGCACGGGCATAATTTTTGTCTGGTTATAAATTCGAGTCAAGTCCAAAAAATCGGATTTTCAAATTAAACACACTCTCAAAAAGTGTAAAAACTTTTGCGTGATTTATCAGGAGTACAAGGCGAATCAAAAAGTGTCAGCACTTTTGCGTGATTTATCAGGAGTACAAGGCGAACCTTGTACGAAAAAACTTGGTTCTGATTGAAGTTACTTACCCGTAAAATTCAACCCCTTCAGGGTTGGGGGCGTTAATTCGATTTTTTCCCTAGGTTTCACCTAGGGCTATTCACATTCAACCCCTTCAGGGTTGTGGGCGTTAATTCGATTTTTTCCCTAGGTTTCACCTAGTGCAGGAGAGCGGAAGTCCCCATACCACCCAGCCAACAGCCAACAGCTTGTAGCAAAGAAGTTTTTGCGCGCCAAAATTTTTTTGCTACAGCAGTTGTCTGAAAGCGAAAGTACGTATCAGGGCACTACAAACAAGAGGGTTAGTCGGCTTTAGCCTCCTACCGCTTTTAGACAACTGCTTTCACTGTTGGCGGGGTGGTCTGAAAACTGTAGCGATCTTGCACTAGGGCTATTCACATTCAACAACTGAAGGGTTGGGGACGTTAATTCTAGTCAAGCGAGAAAATAGAAATGCGCCTGGCGGGATTTGTCCAGTTAGAAATCCGAGTCAAGTTCAACAACTCGGATTTCTTTGCTCTTTCTTATTTTGCCCTTTGTTCTTTAGAGTTTTTGGTTTTCAATCACCGGCACTGGTGGGATTTGAATTTGGTTAAAAATTCAAATCAGGTTAGAAATCCGATTTCTGGAAAAATTTCCGGTTATTTTTTGATTTTTTCCTTTTGTGGTTTTTTACGTCTCAATCACCGGCACTGGTGGGATTTGAATCTGGTTAGAAATTCAAATCCAATTATAAATCTTATTTTTCAAGAAGTTGCTCTGTTTGACGACAGTTTTCCCTCTTTCCCTTATAGTTTTTTACGTTTCAATCGCCGGCGCTGGCAGTCAATTCAACCATAATGATTAAAAAAAGTGTGCCAAGTCTATCACCGTTTTAAAATAAGTACAATGTGAACATGTATAGCAACTTGAGTACAACTAACCATAGTACAACTAATCCCAGAAATAAACGAATGGGTGAGTCATCAGGAGTCCAAACTTTAGTTTGGGCAACCCAAGTTAAAACGGGGAACGAAGGCACTCAAATTTTTTGAAGCAATATTCTATCGTGCGTGCCATTACGCTATACTCCATTCGTTTATTTCTGGGATTATAGCAATGACTCATTAAGAATGGTAAATGATGAATGATTATTTAATATCATTATCAATGACTTAAATGATATAAATGTACTTGATGCAATCGGGAAACGCTATAGTTGTACTCAATTCGCTGTACTCAGATTAGTTGTACTTGATTCGCTATACTCCATTACTACCTTTAAGAGCGTTAACAACAACTACCGCGCGCGGCCTCTTTCATCTCATTCTGATTATCATCAAATGGAAAGCTTGTCCCACAGCCTTCAAAAATACCATAGTGCGTCTCCCAGTTGCCAATAAACTCAAAGTGGGACGCAAAGCGAGTTTCATGCAACATCCGATAAGTGTTGCCACAAACAATAAATACTCTACCCACTTCAATCAAATGATGTTTATCCAACTTAAACACGTTTTCGTGGTGCGGGATGGTGCCTTTATAAATCACCGCTTGTCCATAGTCTTCACAAGCCATGTCTAAGTCGGGCAGTTTAAACAGGCGATAGGTAGCCGAGTAAAAACGGAGAGTGCCCACTAATTCAAGAATGTCTTCGTTATCAATGCTAAGGCGCCTATCCTCTACCAAACGCGGATCAATAAACCCCGCCTGCTTGGCGAGACTCAAAAAATCGTTCCAATACAAAGCACCGCTTAAACATTCACCGTACAGCACCGGATGCTCCATCAAAGCGGCAGGCACGCGACGATCCGTATAAACATCAGAAAAATAAACCTCACCACCCGGTTTCAGCACCCGATAAGCTTCACGCAATACCGCCTCTTTATTGGGCGACAAGTTAATCACACAATTAGACACAATCATATCAAAACTATTATCGGCTAAACCCAGTTCCTCCAAACGTTCAATATAACCGTGCTTGAACTCAACATTGGGTTTGCTGTAACCATATTGTTGGGTGTGATAGTCAATATATTGATTGGCTATCTCCAGTTGTTCAGGTGTCATATCAACACCCACAACATAACCCTGTTCGCCCACCAGCCGCGATAACACATAACAATCACGCCCGGAACCGCAACCTAAATCCAAGATACGCATGCCTGCCAGTTGCTCAGGTGCCACCAGTCCACAACCATAATAACGCGCCATGACTTCATCGTGAACCTCGGCAAGCGCATCTTTCATATATTGCGGTACTTGGACATCAGTGCAACAGGCATCCGTCTGTAAATCCTGCGAACTGGTTAAGGTTTTACCATAATACGCCTTCACTTGATCATGTTCTACAGTCGGTTCGATTGACAAACCTTTTACTTTATCATCCATTAATAAATTTCCTCTAAGTGGGTGCAAGGTACGCCTGGAACGAATGATTGATTAACTGATGTTACGCACATTGCTTCGACTAATCACAGTTTGTGCAATAAAGCGGAAAGTTCCATACCATGATGATGTTTGGTGAAAGGGCAACCAATCGGGGACAACCGCAAAGGGCTTGCGCGGGGGATTGCCCCTACATTGAGAGATTGTAGGGGCAATCCTTTATGGTTGCACCAATTGACTCATTTTG
>QNER01000455.1 GCA_003646175.1 Candidatus Parabeggiatoa sp. nov. 1 | reverse complement strand
GTGTGTTTTTCGGGCAAGTCGGCACCCAGACGATGCACCACTAACAGATTGGCTAAAGTGATAAGACGTTCCCATTTATGCCACTGGGGTAAACCCAAAAACGCATCCATGCCCAAAATCAAGCACAAAGAACAGTGGGGATAATCTTCGCGCAAGCTGCTTAAAGTATCAACCATATAGGAAAACCCTGTCCGCCGCAATTCTCGATCATCAACGCTTAAACCTTCAACATCCTTAATAGCAGCCTGCACCATTTCTAAGCGAAGTTGACTACTCACTGAAGGTTGTTCTCGATGGGGTGGATGCGCCGATGGAAGCAAGCGGACTTCGGCTAAATCTAATCGCTCATATAATTCTAATGCGAGTCGCAAATGCCCATGGTGAATGGGATTAAAAGTGCCCCCTAAAATCCCTAGAGGTTTTTTATATTTCATTTGTCATGTCAATTTATTATGCTGACTTTTTTAAAACGGATACTATCCCTAAGAAGGAATAGCATCCGTAAAATCAACGAATTGGCAGCCATGAGTACTTATTCAAAAACTGATAGGTGATAATACAATTTTTGGATTTGTTAAAACGGATACGGGCGCATTCCCATTTTCCGGGTAATTTTGGACTCGGGACACCCAAACTAAAGTTTGGACTCCTGATGCTATCGTGCACGCAATTAATTAATATGAAAATGGGAATGCGCCCAACGGATGCTATACCTCGATGGGATAGTATCCGTAAAATAGGGAAGGGTTGACTGTCGCCGGCTTATGATAGATACTACAACAGGAACAAAAAACCGGAGAACACTTATGAACCGTGCCCATCGAAAACATCAGTTTACTATTTCTGAGTGGCACAAAATGGGCGAATACAAGATTTTTGAGCCACCGGCACGAATGGAATTGATAGAAGGAGAAATTATAGATATGGCACCGATTGGTCCGTCGCATGGTGGGCGTGTAAAACGCCTCAACCATTTATTTTCAAAACAATTAGGGGATTCTGCGATAATCAGTGTCCAAGATCCCATTCAAATTAGGGACGATTCTGAACCTGAACCAGACATCGCCATCTTGCGTCCTGAACCAAATTTCTACACTGAAAGACATCCGATGCCGGATGACATCTTGTTACTTATCGAAGTTTCTGACACGACTATCAACTACGACAGAAACAAAAAAGTGCCGCTGTATGCCAACAATGGCATCGTAGAATTTTGGCTGGTGGATTTAGGGGAAGAAACCATTGAAATTTATCTTGAGCCGCATTCACAGGGCTATGCCCAGAAACGCATAGCGAAGTCAGGAGAAATCCTTATTCCCTCGCAACTTCCCCAAGTGACTATGGCCGTTTCTGATATTTTGGTTTTTGGTAATAAATTGTGAGTGAACCCCGCTGGGCAGGACGGGATTTGCAACCCCGTCCGAAATTTTTGCGTGAGCGATTGGGACAAGCAAAAACTGGTAGTCCTAAACATGTAATGATGTTACAGATGCTATCCCTTCCCCGGGATAGTATTTGTTTAGACATCATCACTATTTCTACAGGGCTAGCCAAAAACTTGACTTCACGAGTTGCAAACCGACTGAGCCCAAAAAAACGCCAAAGTTTGTGGCACTAATGCCTAATATGCCCATCCCCCAACACAATAAATTTCTGTGAAGTCAAACCTTCCAAGCCCACCGGGCCTCGCGCATGAAATTTATCGGTGCTGATACCAATTTCTGCCCCTAAACCATATTGAAAGCCATCCGCAAATCGGGTAGACGCATTGACCATCACCGAACTTGAATCCACTTCCGTCAAAAACCGCCGTGCCCGACTCCAATTTTCTGTAATAATAGCATCAGTGTGTTGAGAGCTATGTAGACGGATATGCTTTATTGCTTCGTCTAAATTTTTTACAATAAGTATGGATAAAATGGGGGCTAAATACTCGGTGTCCCAATCTTCGTTGGTAGCCGCCTTTATATTAGGCAACAAAGCTTGCGTCGCGAGGCAACCGCGTAATTCAACACCGGCAGCTTCATACTGCTTCGCTAATTGTGGCAATACTTGGACCGCAATGCCCTCGGCAACCAATAAGGTTTCCATTGTATTACAAGTACCATAACGTTGCGTTTTAGCGTTATAGGCAACCGCGTTGGCTTTTTTAATATCTGCTTGATCATCAATATAAGTATGACAAATGCCATCTAAATGTTTAATCACCGGGACACGCGCTTCTTGACTGACACGCTCAATCAAGCCTTTGCCACCGCGTGGGATAATAACATCGATATAGTCTGACATGCGTATCAACTCGCCCACCACTGCTCGGTCAGTGGTTTCAATCACTTGCACAGCAGTGCGAGGCAATCCCGCAGCCGTTAAGCCGGTATCAATGCACTGGGCAATCGCTTGATTAGAATTAATGGCTTCTGAGCCACCTCGCAAAATCGTCGCGTTCCCTGATTTGAGACATAAGCCAGCGGCATCGGCCGTGATATTGGGGCGCGATTCATAAATAATCCCCACCACACCTAAAGGTACGCGCATCTTGCCCACCTGAATGCCGCTAGGACGATAGTTTAAA
Organism: Candidatus Parabeggiatoa sp. nov. 1; assembly: GCA_003646175.1. Classification (GTDB taxonomy): domain Bacteria; phylum Pseudomonadota; class Gammaproteobacteria; order Beggiatoales; family Beggiatoaceae; genus Parabeggiatoa. The sequence continues at coordinate 3,940 of QNER01000455.1, read as the reverse complement.
TCGGTGATTTCGCCGATCGGCTCCGGTAGGGCAATCATTTGCCGCAAACCTTCAATCATGTTGGCAATACGTGAGTCATTCAAAGCCAAACGATCTAAAAAGGCTGATTCTAAGCCTTTTGCTTTGCCGGCTTCCAAATCTTTAGCATTCGCGGCCAGTAATTGCTCATGTTGTTGTTCTAATTGTTGGGCAATTGTTTCTAACGCATGGTTTTTCATGTTAGCTTGAGTACGTGCCAACACTTGCGCTGCATCACGCGCCTGTTTGCCGATACGCTGCATGTCTTCTTGTATACTCATTGTTTGAGTTCTCCAATTCGTTTTTCAGTTTTAAAGCGCACACAAAGTTTTTTATGCTTATGATTTAGCATAGCAAAGTATTCAATTTTTGCAATGTTTTAGTGACTATCGCACTTAACACCTATCAGTTTGTAAAAAAGGCTATTTTTCAACACAGAGAACACAGAGTACCACAGAGTACCACAGAGTATAAGTATCGGATTTTTATATGTTATTAGAAATAGCGCTGTGTAACGTTGTGTGTTTTCGGCCCTAGAATTTAAAAACTGATAGGTGGTAAGGACTATCGCATTTGGAAGGCGGCCTATAAACTGTGCATTTCGTTTTCGCCAATCCAAACTCTTTATCTGAACCATAAATTTTCGGGCCTTATGAATTTTTGCCCACCGAGTAACGTCTTTTTCTTGCCCACCATCTTGCTACTCGGTGGGCAACAAAAAGACGTTACCCACCCTACAAAATACCTGAAAATTTGTGCTTCGGTGGAAAAGGCTGGTTTTTTTCGGCAAACATTTCCATTGAAGTCTGGATGGTGTCAATTGCCAGTTGGTAAGCTTCTTCAAAAGTATCAGCATATTCAGCAACATACGGCAATTCTTTCACCTTTGCTTCAAAAAAACGTTTGCTATCAATAACCACTTTTTTAACGGTAATGCCATACTCGTGTGGTTCAAACATGTGACTTCCCAAATAAATTCACCCCCGCCACCCGCAAACTCAGTCGCTGTAATTCATTCCAAGGATTACCCTTGTCCACCCCTTTGATCATACGATCTATTTGCACCGTTTCTGGCAACAATTGCTGCCACGCGCTGGGCTGTGGATGTCTTTTAATGGCGCGTGAAACCGCATTTTTACGTGTTGACCAAACGCGATAAGTTTTGAAAAGCTGATCGAGACGTTGTCCTTTTTGTAACGCATAAGTGATTTGACACAAATTGCGTATTTCTTTATTCAAAGCCCATGCGACTAAAACGGGTTCAACACCTTCGGTTTGTAAAACCTGTAATTGGCGGATACAGCGTGGCACATCACCTGCCAAGACGGTATCTACCCAACCAAAGACTTCAAAACGGGCACTATCGGCAACTGCGTCAAGCACTTGCGTTATGTCAATACGGCCGGCCCCATACAACAAACGCAACTTTTCAATTTCTTGGGCACAGGCGAGTAAATGTCCTTCAGCGCGCTCGGCGATCATATTGATAGCTTCCGGGGATGCTTGTAAACCATAATGGTTCATACGTTGCGCTATCCATCCGGGCAAGTCTGATACATTGAGAGGCCAGACTTGGATAATGATGCCCCGCTCATCTAAGGTTGTAAACCATTTGGTTTTTTGCTTGCTGGCATCCAGTTTATCCGCTGTGATTAATAACACGGTGTCGCTGGGCGGCTGGTTGGCGTAGGCTATCAACGCTTTAGTGCCTTCATTACCGGGGGATTTATTGCTTAAACGAATTTCTAACAGACGTTGGGTGGCGAACAAAGATAGGCTATTGGCATATTGATCAAGATTGCCCCAATCAAACCCGGTTTCTACGGTTAAAACCACTCGTTCAGTAAAACCTTGAGCGCGGGCAAAAGTTCGCAATGTGTCCGCACATTCCATCATTTGTAACGGTTCATCGCCTGTCAACAAGTAGAGGGGAGCCAGTTTTTTCTGTTTAAGATGACTATTCAATTGGGTGGGTTTCAGTCTCATTGTTTGTCTTTTTCGTCTTTATCATGTGTTTGCCCTAACATGGCTTGCCACAAAGTTTTTTGCAACGTTGTTAAAGATTGCATCTGCTCTGGTAAAAACGGTTTCATCAGGGTGGCTGGCTCAAAACCTTCGACACCAGCGGCCATATTTTTGCGAATGGTGTCCAGCATTTCATTTTGCAATGATTCAATGTTGGGCAAACCAAAGAATGTGCGTAATTCTTGGGGAGTTGCGTCAATATCAAAGTGGATTTTCATAGTCAGGATACCGGTTTTGTCATTGGTGCTTATACTATAGATGTTCAGATAATTAATTTCACAAGTCGAAGTTAACGGATACTATCCCTAAGAAGGGATAGCATCCGGAAGGTGAAGTTATTTTTCTGAAAAACTATAGGAGTATAGCGGATTGACGGATTTGACGGATTTATTTTTTTAAGCGTTGCCCCTGGCTATATTAATTTCGCACCGAAGGGGCTTCCAGGGGCGTTGTATCTGGCTGAACGGTGTTTACCAACTGGCAAGCAGATTTTCGTTTAAACAATAATTGGTAATTAAACATCGATAATCGATAATAGATAATTCTGAATATTTTCTGTTCAAGTTTTTGTTGTTATTTTGTTATTACCCTTTTCAGTATATATGCCTATTCCCAATTCCCAATTCTAAACGTCTTTATTCGTCATTTTCGATTGTTAGGGCAAAACCTTCAAGGTTTCCAAAACCTTGAAGGTTTCTAACTGAAATTATGGCACCCTTCATTTATCCCGACAAGGGCAACCACAAGGGATTGCCCCTACCATATAAAATGGGCATGTAGGGGCAATCCTTTATGGTTGCCCCCCAACATTTTTGAAGGGTGCCGAAATTATTATTCTTACAAACTATATCTCTGTTAAAAATAAAATAGTTAACTCAATCAGAACCAAGTTTTTTCGTACCAGGTTCGCCTGGTACTCCGTTAAAATCACGTCATTTTTTGGTATATTTAATAACTATTTTTCAATCGGTTACGTTTATTTAGGGATAAGTCTAATGATTTTTAGCCAATGATGGATTACGCTTGGCATGGTGACATTTTGCAATTGTGTTCACTTTATCAGTTTTTGCGCGCAAAAATTTCGGTCGTGAATTGTGAAATGAAAAAAAATCATAACTTCTTGTTTTTGATGAGTGCCTTCGCCAACGGATTTTGAACAGGATTAAACGGATTAATAGATTAACAGGATTTTAAACACCGCCGCGAACAAATTGGCATCTGTGCAGTGGGCAACAAAAACACGTTGCCCACCCTACTACTTTTCTCGCGTCTATTTTTAAAAAATAACGGATAGAAACTGCGATAGCAAAGAGAAGCGGTTTGTTTAAAATGTGTTATTATTTAATAAGTTAGCGTATGATAGCCGTTTATTAGCCCATTGTGATGTTCAGCTAATCTGAATATAACTTATTGTTTTTATTAAATATGTTCGGTTTTCGGTTTTTCATTTTTTTGAAAGAAATGAAAGTGGAGCCAATAGGTTTAACGGCTGCGGGCGAGGTCATTAAAATGTACACACGATGGCTTTGGTGTTTGAATTAGAATTTGCTAATAAACTGATATAGCGATGACTGGATGAGCACGTTTTTTTGACTTGACAAAATTTGAACGGGCGGGTTTTTATAGACTTTCAATAAAATCAACAGGTTATAGCAAAAATGTTCAAGCAAGTTCAAGATTCATTGTTCGAGTTGATTTGAGCTTTTTGTCATTTCAGGGTTTAAAGTTTTTATGCGAATTAAGGGTTGAGCAAATCATTGAAAATAACGTTATTGGAGCAATTAACTGATACTTAATTTCTATCTAAATCTATGTATATCTAGTCATATAAGTCGATTTGATCTCAACACCAAAAAAAATGTCGCGATCTGACTTGACTTTTAGATTTTGTGGTATT
>QNER01000454.1 GCA_003646175.1 Candidatus Parabeggiatoa sp. nov. 1 | reverse complement strand
TCTTATTCCGGTATTAACCGGCACGCTCATTCTGGGACTGCCCGTCGGTAGCGCGGCTGCGCCACCGACTGCTCCACTGAAGGCCGGTAAAATTTGTTCCGGGGCTACCGGCGGCAGTTATTATCAATATGCCGGGGGGGTCATAGAGGCCGCAAAAGAGACATTGGGTATCGATCTTGAAAACGTTTCAACAGTGGGCAGTGTGGAAAATGCCAAAGGCATTGCTTCGGGGCGATGTGATATGGCCATTGTTCAAGCGGATCTGTATCTCCAATCCGACGCTGAAGTACAATCAAGCCCTGAACTTAAACTGTTCAATGCCAATATGGGGAGCGTGGCGGCCCTCTATCAAGAACAGGTGCATATCCTAGTCAATCGAGACAGCGGTATCACCAGCGTTGCGGATATGGCCGGGAAAAAAGTCAATGTGGGCGAACGGGATTCTGGGACTTTTCTCACGGCTTACAAGCTCCTGAACAATTACCATCAGCTTTCCCGTCAACCAAACTATGTTTACGAAGCACCGCCGGCGGCCGTTGCCAAGGTAGCGGCTGGTACCTTGGATGCGACTTTTTATGTGGCTGCTGCACCCATTTCGGCGTTGGCGAATTTGCCGGCGGATGCCAATGTGACGCTGATTCCTGCAACCATACCGGTTTTCAGTAGTGAGTACAGCCCGGTACCCATTCCGGCCACAACCTATCCTTGGCTACACCGCGAGATAGTCCATAAAAATAGGGATATTTGTTAGTAATATAGACAAATGTCTACATTTTTGACAAACTATATCTTTTTATACGGAGGTAAAAAAATGAGAGCCCTAAAAGTGAAAATCAGAGGGCTAAAAAAACCACAATTTGAACGACTTAAAGAGCTTACCGGCCACGCTAAGAATCTTTACAACCATACTTTATGGACTCTTCGAGAGGCTTTTGACGCGACTGGTTTGTACTTTCCATATCCTCAAATGGATAAAGTCATGAAGCAAGTTGAGAATCTTGAAGGCAAAATTAATTACCAGCTTCTCAAGGCAAAGGTAGCTCAACAAACGTTGCGACGGCTCAATAAGAACTTCAAGTCTTTCTTTGCATGTTTTCAGGATTTCCAAAAGAATCCGAGTAAATACCGAGGTAAACCAAAACCACCGAGGTTTAAGCAGCAACAACATGATAATCTGATTTTTGATTATCAAGCCTTTCAAATTAAGGGCGATATCGTGGTTCTGGAAAAAGGCTTGGAGATAAAATTGCCGGATCAGTTGAAAGGCATGAAGATTCAACAAGTAGAGATAATCCCGAAGCCGAAGTCGTTCCACGCGGTTTTTGTATATGAAGAAGAGCCGACTGCTTTTAAGCAAGTTGCGCCGAGCGAATCGGTGATGTCCATAGATCTGGGTTTAAATAACTTAGCAACGTGCGTAACCAATGGCGTTGTTGAACCATTTATCATTGATGGGCGACGGCTTAAATCCATTAACGCTTATTACAACAAGCGAAAGGCTGCTATGCAGTCCTTACTTTCAATCCAACGAGGAAAAAAATGGTCACGTAAACTGCAAAGCCTTACCAATAGGCGTAATGCGGCCATCAATGATTATATGCACCGGGCTACTCATACTGTGGTTCAAATGTGTGTGAATAACGGAATTTCAACGGTTGTTGTTGGTGACATCACCAAAGCACTAAATAAAATCAACTTGGGCAAACAAACCAATCAAAACTTCGTGAATCTGTCTCTAGGCCAATTTATAGACAAGTTAGGCTATAAGCTTGGGTCACACGGCATTAAATTAGTAGTGACAAACGAGAGTTATGTGCGAAACGTACCTGACTAAGTCCACAGACGATAGGGTCGGCGAAAGTCAGGGCAAATGACAAGGGGTTATTTGTAAATCTTAAAGATGGTGTTGGGAAAACGGGTGAAGACCAATTGAGATGTTTAAAACATCAATAAAGTAACCAAAAGCATCGCTCACGTGGGCAGTAGACTGCTGTGAACTGCGGGTAGCACGGGCGAAAAGCCATATAAGGAAATGAGGCAAGCAAAAGTGATAAGGCAATGAAGAAGAAGCAACGCCAGAACCATCGTGACGTTTAAGGGACACAAAAGGCTAGACTTATAATTTGTAACTGTTAGAAGTCAATTGGTCAAAAGAGCCTCGGTGGATAGTTGGATAACAACAATAATAATGCCTAAGTCACACGGAGAACATCTTTAAGAAAACGTTGAAAAACACTTGAGACGCACGCACTCAGACTCGTCAAGCTTCGGCATAACGGGGATGAGAGGTCAGATTAGTCAACTGATAACGCAACAAGTGGGTAAGAACTAGGGGGAAGCCAACGTCCAATTGTAATGATTGGAATAGAGGAAATTGCTGATTACCTAGTATCAGGCGGAATAAATTGGTTAGTAGTAGGTTTCTATGCAAATAGATGAGTATGATGTTGAAGAAACAACGAGATGAACATAATCTGGAAATAAAGCAAAGCAATCTACCTCAGATTCCAGAGGTAGAATGGCAACGCATTGATTGGAAAAAAGTCGAAAAGACTGTGTTCAACCTCCAAAAGCGAATTTATCAAGCCACAATCAAGGGTGACGAAAAACGTGCTCAAAACCTAATCAAATTGCTTTTAAGGAGCCATAGTAACGTCCTATTGAATATACGCCGAGTTACCCAAGATAATTCTGGGAAAAAAACGGCTGGAATTGATGGAATAAAAAGCCTGAGTCCAACTGAGCGATTGCAACTCGCCGAAGAAATCACACAATTTGTCAAGAGCAATTGGGAAAATTATAAGGCCAAACCAATACGCCGAGTATATATTCCAAAAGCGAATGGCAAAAAAAGACCTTTAGGCATCCCGACCCTTCGTGATAGAGTGATTCAAGGGATGGTCAAAACGGCCATAGAACCCCAATGGGAAGCCATATTTGAGCCTACCAGTTACGGGTTTAGACCTGCATACTCAACCCATGATGCAATACAACTGATATTTAACAATATAAGACTCAAGCAGAAATGGGTTTTAGATGCTGACATAACTTTGACAACATTAGCCATGATTTCTTGCTCAACCAATTAAAAATTGGCAAAAAACTGAGGCAGTTAATCAAAAAATGGTTAAAAGCGGGATTGATAGAAAAAGGCCAAAGATATGACACGAATGTTGGAACACCACAAGGTGGCCTTATAAGTCCGCTACTGGCGAATATAGCCCTAAATAATCTGGAAGTTGACCTTAAAAAGGAAATGGAATTGGAGATTGGGAAAGTCAGGACGAAGACAATTAGGGTAGTTCGTTATGCCGATGATTTTGTGATTATGCATGAATCAAAAGAAGTGATTGAAAAATGTCAAATCAAAATCCAAAAATGGCTAGCAGAACGCGGACTCTCCTTATCCCAAGAAAAAACCAAGATTGTACATACAAGCGAAGGATTTGACTTCTTGGGGTTTAACATCCGACAACATCCAATTAAAAACCAGGGCCGATATGCCAGAACTGCTGAAGTCTTAGCAAAGAAAGAAGGAAAACGAGCAAAGACTCAAGGCTTCAAAACCATAATAAAGCCATCAAAGAAGGCCATAAAGGAACACATCTATGAGATGGGTCAAACAATAAGAAAAATGAAAGCCGTATCTCAAGAGAATTTGATAAGGACATTGAATCCCAAAATAAAAGGATGGGCTAATTATTATCGGGCAGTCGTCTCAAAGGAAGTGTATAGCTCCATTGATAGGTGGATGTATCAAAAATTGAGAAGATGGAGTAAAAGACGACACCCAACTAGAAATGGACATTGGGTTTCAACAAAATATTTTCGGCGAATTGGCAAGAACAAGTGGAATTTTGCGACTCAAACGGACAAATTGCACAAATATGCGGAAACCAAAATAGAAAGGCACGTCATGGTTAAAATGGGCAAGTCTTTCTATGATGGAGATGAAGTGTATTGGGCAAAAAGACTGAGCAAGGGGTATGGTGATATATCCCCTAGCAAAGCCAAACTCTTGAAAAAGCAAAATGGCAAATGTGCATTTTGTAACGGTATAATTAAAAACGGAGATTTGATGGAAACACATCATATAATAAGCAAAAATGATGGCGGAACCAATGAATCTTCTCAATTGGCACTAATGCACAAACACTGCCATGACCAATATCATGCCCTTTATTTGGAACAACAGCATAACAAACGAAAAACGGATAAGAACTTGGCATTGCCTTACCGAATAATGTCAAACATCCAAGCCGAAATAATGGGTGTGATAAACAAGATTAAAAGCGCAATAAGGAAACCCGATAAAGTGGTGTCTTAAGTAAGACCGCTTGGGGGGAGCCGTATGACGGGAAACTGTCACGTACGGTTTTGAAGACCAGTCCCTAATGGCGACATTAGGGGCTGAGTTTAATACGAGTAAAGCGAGTTTTGTAGACGATGACAAAATGCCGAAGCGTTATGAACCCGATAAGAAGCACAGTTTCAGTGGCACACGAATTAAGCGTGGTTTGTACAAGTCGCAACACGGAACGCTGTTAAATGCCGATACCAATGGTGCGTATAACATCTTGAGAAAAACTGATCCAAAATTCTCATTCTCAAGTTTGGTTCAACAGGTAGGAACCAAAATAAACGAGTGGTTACATCCGGTTAAACGGATTCGTTTTTTAAAGAACAAGACGCACAAACCGAAAAAGCCAAGTGTGATGTTACCTACTGGACAATTAGAATTGTTCTGAATAAGCAACCCTAAGCGCAAGCGAGGGGATACGGGGCTGATACTCCCTTATACACTGTGCATTCGTACTGAATGTCACAAATGTCTATAAAATTGTTATCTTGCTGTGTGGTCTTATCTGACCGTAGGGCAGTCCATTGACCGGACGCAATTAAGTGCTTTCTTGGATAAGCTTTATGCCAACAAGGACGCATACGCCAAGAAATATCATCCCAATGGTCACAGTTGGACAAAGCCGCTAGTATTGCCGTCCTCAAACAAATACCGAGCAATGGCTGGGCCCGTGAATCCGTTTATTATTTGGCCGACACGCCACGGAACATGACTGAGCCACAACCTTATTTTTGTAGTGCCAGTTCACAGGGCACATACACCAAAGTGGTCAAAGACCTCATTCCTGTGATCAAGTCCATCTTGGGGATTAGCTTGACAGAAAAACACACCGTGGGTAGTTTAGAGAATATCCTGAAGCTCCATACCCGTGAGTGTGCAATGGCTCTGATACAATACGACATGAATTTCTCTCTTGTCTCTCAAGGCAAAAACAAACCGAACCTTTCAGAAGAGATGCTGATGGCCACCGTCTCATATAATATAATCATGTCGCTTTATTTAGAAGATGGGCATATGATCGTGAACACGGGCAGTGGCATTGAGAGCGCTCTTGATTTGGTTGGTAAGAAAATCAACTTGGGTGAACGGTTGTCGGGTTCTTATGCGAGCGCCAATACCGCACTGTATGTCAACGGCATAAAAATGGAGGAGATTACTCCATTTTACGATTCACCCCCAGTCGCGTTGCCCAAAGTGATTTCAGGTGAATATGATGCCATGGTTTTGGTCAGTAAAGCCCCGGCTTCTTTTTTAGTCGAGGCCGATTGCCCAAAAAATGCGAAGGTACCCAACTGTGTTGCGGGCGACCCAAGCACTCTGCCTATTAAGCTGGTGCCGGTTCAAATACCATTCTCTGCTCTCAAAACGACGCTGTCAGCTAAGCATTACCCATGGCAAAAGGTGGAGATTCCAAATTCACCTCAACTGATGGCCCTTCTCGTGATGTCACCCACCTTATCTTTTGATGACAGTCGCATGGCTGACTTTATTAACGCAGTGTATGCCATACCCGTAGGTGACAGCACGCATAGCCCGACTTGGGATGAAACCACAGTTGAACAAGGTGTGGGCTATTTTAAATCATTCCCAACCTTTTACCGTTGGTCCGCCGCTCAGTATTTCGCAGATAAAATGAAATAGGCGGAAAAAATTCATATTCCCACTCACAGTGGGAATTTAAACGTTTTTTAAATGATTTATAGATGTCTAGGAACAATTCTGTTCCAATTTAAACCTCCAAGGTTTTTAGCTTGGAGGTTTTTTTTTAGGACAAAACTGTATAACTCTCTCATTGGCGGAAAATCTCAAAACGGTTTTGGGAAACGCAATTTGGCAAACATCGGCCCTTATCGGCCCTGTTCCAAGGCGCGACTATCGCAGAGTTAGCTTTGCTAATTTAGGGCCATATCGCATAATGGCTTAAGGCATTTAAAATCATGGCCCTCGGCCCGTTTGTAGTAGGCGAAACCCGTTTGTAGTAGGCGATTTATCGCCTCAGTGGCTAAAGCCACTACTACAAACGGTTTAGTCGCTAAAGCCACTACTACAAACAGTGGCTAAAGCCACTACTACAAACGGCCGACGATAGAAGGAAAAAAGGTGATTTGGTTGGGGATGTAACACACCCCTTGTTAGGGGTGTGTCAATCTTTAT
>QNER01000453.1 GCA_003646175.1 Candidatus Parabeggiatoa sp. nov. 1 | reverse complement strand
TTACTTTCAATAAAAACAATGACTTACGACCCCACCCCTCGATAAAAATATGGCACGACGGGGCGTTTTTTAATAAAAATATAGCAAAATCAAAGAGTTCCTTAACTTAATGGCATTGAGGTGCAACCTGGGGAAGGGCCGGGGAGGGATCCCAACCCTGAAGGGGTTGAATGTGGATATGGAATAAAAATAGGGTGAAAAAAACGAGCAAAATAAACCCATATTTAACACCCCAGCCAGAGTCCAAACTTCAGTTTGTGCGGCCGGAGTCCAAACTTCAGTTTGGGAGGCGAGGGGAGTTATACTTGCCACCGTCACCAATTGCGCTTTTGTCATGCCTCATAAAACTTGAGGTGATTTTGCTGAGTTTTTTTTCATTCTTTTATTGTCTGTCTGAATCAGAATTGACTGAATTTGAAAATTTTAAGAATAAATATTGATGATTTTAGGTTTTATTCCAATAGTGATCGGAACAGTTTTTGCAGAATTTGAGGTTTAACCATAAAAAATAATGAGTTTTATTTATGCAAAAAGTGTTCCTAAGTACCGAAGCATAAATAAACAGGTATTTTGAATCTGTAAAAATCCCCCCCTAGCCCCCTTTGCCAAAGTAGTGGGGCTAGGGGCGATTTTGAAATTTAAAATACCTGAAAACTTATGCTTCAGTACTTACGTCACCACTAATCCGTTTATCCACGTAATTCGCTGTACTCGGTTTGAGTAATTCGCTGTACTACGTCACCGCTAATTCGCTGTACTCGGTTTGAGTAATTCGCTGTACTACGTCACTGCCAATTCGTTTATCCGCGTAATTCGCTGTACTCGGTTTGAGTAATTCGCTGTACTCTATTTAAGCAATTAGCTGTACTAAGTACCTGTGCATAAATAATTGAGTATTTAGAAACCCAGTCTGGTTTGAAAAAACGCCAGTGTCACCTCGACTAAAATACCTGAAAATTTATACCTCGGTACTTATCACTATTGGTTTTATTCTGTTAATTCTCAAATTCTGCAAATTCTGATTCAGACAAAAGTGAAAAAAAACCGCAAAATTGATTCAAATTTAACACCCAAGACTGACCAATTGAACCCGTTGAGAATCTCCTATGCTTAATAACTATCAAATCATAGATGCTGATTGCCATATCCTAGAGCCATTCGATTTATGGGAAAAGTACCTTGAACCTGAGTTTAAGGATCATGCGCCATTACCCGATATGACAGTGGATGGTGAAGCGTTTACCTCTAAAATCTCCGATGAAATTAAAGCCGAGACGTCTGGACGGATGCTCTACAATCACCCGATCTCTGTACTCAAGAACTTTGATTCAGAATCACAGGTGAAAGCGCTTAAAAGAATGGGTGTTGACATCGCATTTCTTTATCCGACCATGGGTTTATGGCTATTTGCATTCGATGCCATGGAGGCCAAACTGGCTGGGGCTTTTATCCGTGCCTATAACAATTGGTTGCGAGATTTTTGCAGCTACGATCCCAAAATTCTTAGAGGCGTAGGCGCGATTAATCGTCATGAACCGGATGAAATGGTGCCAGAATTGCGGCGAATTGCCGAGTTTGGTTGGAAGGCGGTCGAACTGTGCGCCAACCCCATTAAAGGGCGACTGCTTAATGATCCGGCTTATGAACCCTTTTGGAGCGAATGTGAGCGGTTGGAAATCGCTGTTGGTGTCCATGAACATAGTCATGCCCGTGTCCCTATTACCGGCGTGGATCGATTTGACAGCGTTTTTGCCATGCATGCTTGTTCTCATCCTATGGAAAACATGATGGGTTTCTTGGCGCTGCTTGAAGGCGGGGTGTTAGAGCGTCATCCTAAGCTACGGGTGGGTTTTTTGGAGTCAGGCTGTGGATGGGTCTCTTATTGGCTGTGGCGGCTCGATAGAGAATATAAAGACTTTGCTTGGGAAGTCAACGACAACGTGAAAATCAAACCGTCTGAGTATTTTCATCGCCAGTGCTTTGTCATTATGGAACCCTCAGAGGTTTACCTGCCTAACGTAATTAATTATATTGGCACTGACAACATTCTGTTAGGTTCTGATTACCCCCATGTTGATCATGAGCCTGAGATCATAAAGGACGCTGTGGCACTTGAGGATCGACTTTCCAAAAAAACCGTACAAAAAATTCTCTGGGATAACCCGGCGCGTTTTTATGGGGTGAACTGACGATGACTAAAACACAGTCTTTGGTACTCTCTTTCAAGGACGATATCTCGCTAACCGAACAGGAAGGCCAGCTTTTTCTTCAGTCTTCCTCACGGCCAACGATGCCTTTAGAAAACACGTCTAAAGGCCTGCAGGCGGTTTTGCGTCAGCTTTCGAGTGGTGCCACAGAAGAGCAATTGATGGAATTAGTCGTACAACATGATGAAGAAATCGGATTACCAAGATTTTTTTATTTTCTGCAAAAATTGATACAGGCGGGCCTGATTTGTCATACGGTTGTTTGGAACCAAGTCAGGCTGGCAACCATTGTTCCGGTTTCACGGCAGTATCAATTCCGATTGAATGAACCCGTAGCGGATCAACCCTATCTCTTGTCGCGTTTTGCTTACCTTCATCAACAGCAGAAACAATGGGTGCTAGAATCGCCGTTAGCGCACAGCAAAATGCTTATCCATGACTGGCGGGCCACGGCGTTGCTACACGTTCTTGCTAAGCCCACCCGCTTGGAGGAGCTGTGCCGCGAATTTCAAGAACTTTCACCAACCACGGTATCTATGTTTTTGAGTTTGCTGCTGTGTCAGAATGCGTTGAATCAGCTTAATGAGAATGGGAAAACAGAGGCGGTACCTAGCCTTGTTCAATGGGAATTTCACGATTTGCTTTTCCATGCGAAAAGCCGGGAGGGAAGACAGGCTAATCTGTATGGTGCGTATCATCGATTTGAGGGCCAGATAGAACCACTCCCAGTAGTCAAACCCCCGATGTCGGACACGATAATCTCCCTCTATAAGCCTGATATTGAGGCCCTTAAGCAGAACGATGTCTCTTTCACCCGCGTCATAGAACAGAGATGCTCGCTACGCGAACATGGCGAACAGCCAATCACGGTTGAACAGTTAGGCGAATTTCTATACCGCACAGCGCGACTCAGAAAAATCATGGGTACAAAACAACGTCCGTATGAACGCAGCAACCGACCCTATCCAAGTGGCGGGGCTTGTTATGAGTTAGAACTCTATCTGGTTGTCAATGTTTGCGAAGGCCTCTCGTCAGGCCTCTATCATTACTCTCCAACTGAGCATACGGTAGAAAAATTAACGGATCGAACTCGTGAACTAGAAAAGCTCTTGGAATACGCATACTCGGCCATCGCTAAGCAAGGGAAGCCTCAGATTTTGATCGTGTTAGCGGCACGTTTTCAACGAGTGACTTGGCGGTATAACGGTATGGCTTACGCCGCCATTTTGAAGAATGTTGGGGTACTTTACCAAAGTATGTACCTAGTGGCGACAGCGATGGGACTCGCACCTTGCGCGTTGGGAGGGGGAGACTCTGACTTATTTGCCGCGGCCGCCGGAACAGACTACTACGCAGAAACTTCTGTGGGTGAGTTTATACTGGGTAGTAGGGCGGATTTATGAGACAATGCCATTAAGTTAAGCTAGGGCAAACAACACGCCTGTTTGTTCATCAAGGAATCCAAACTTTAGTTTGGCAGAATTCCAAACTTTGGCAGCTGGAGTCCAAACTAGTACACGAAAGCGGAAATCTCCAGACCACCCAAAAGCTAAAGTACCCTAAAGGGCACTGGAATTCTTCAGTCGGCTTTAGCCGACTTAAGCTTTTAGCCATGAGCTTTAGCTCATGGCGGGTGGTCTGAGGATTTCCGCTCTCCAGCACTAGGCGCATTCCCAAAAAAAGGGTCATTATTAATCCTCTTGAGCACAACGGATGACGGGCCGATAAACGAATTAAAACCTTCCCGGCTGGTTTCTCATTGATTGAGAAGACAATAGCAAACTTATCTTGGCATTCATCGAACCATCCACGTCTAATAAATAGACATTATACCGATTTAACATTTAAGTGCTTGATTTTATTACCGTTAGCAAAATAACAATTTTAATTAAATCAATGGGTTACGTTAAATCGATATAAACTCTAATAATCAAGGATCATTATGCTTTATCCGTTTATCCACGTCATCCGTTGTGCTTAACCGAACCGTGAAAATGGGAATGCGCCCCGCAATGAACAAATTCGAGAAAATTTTAGCTATCAGGCATGAAATAAACTCGAAATTAATTAGCTATTCAATCAGCAAATGCTTAATTGAACAACAAGTTGACTTACGTGAGATGCTCGTTTCTAAAATCCCTTATTATATACAATCCTTGTAATTACTAGTCAAATCAATAGGTTATTTGCCTGAGTGCGTCAGTTCTGGATTGATTTATGAAACACCAAGCTCAAATGACCTGATGACAGAAAAATAGGTTAAGACAATATGTTAACTATTTCTGGTTACCAAATAACCGAACAACTGCATGAAAGCGCTAACTCGTATATCTATCGCGCACGTCGGCTCTCCGACCATCAAGCCGTTGTTCTGAAAATCCTGAAACAAGACTATCCACCCCCGGAAAAAATCGCGTGGTTCAAACGGGAATACGAAACCACCCACAACTTGAACGATATCAAAGGTGTGGTGGATATCTATGGGCTAGAAAGCGACCAAAATCGCTTTTTCATCGTCCTAGAAGACTTTGGGGCCACCTCTGTTGACCGCTTAAAATTGGCTGGGCAAATGCCGTTAACTGACTTTTTGACGCTGGCTATTTCCGTGACGGATATTTTAGGCCAACTGCATCAACGCTATCTGATCCATAAGGACATCAATCCGTCAAATATTATTCTGAATAGCACCACCAAGCAACTCAAACTGATTGACTTTGGCATTTCAACGGTGCTGTCCCGTGAAAATGCGACCTTTAGCAATCCTAACCTGTTAGAAGGGACGTTGGCCTACCTTTCCCCAGAACAAACCGGCCGAATGAACCGCGCCATAGATTACCGAACCGACTTTTATTCGCTTGGTGTCACGTTCTATGAATTACTGACCGGTCAATTACCCTTTCCGATGCCAGACGCGCTGGAAGTCGTGCATTGTCATATTGCCAGACAACCGGTACCACCACACACCATAAAACCTGATATTCCTCAACCCATTTCAGACGTGGTGATGAAATTGATGGCGAAAAATGCCGAAGATCGCTATCAATCGACTTATGGGCTTCAAGCGGACTTAGAGGAAAGTCTGCGACAATGGCGAACCGCTGGACAACTTGAACCGTTCCCGCTTGGACGAGCCGATGTTTCCGACCGTTTTGAAATACCGCAAAAACTCTATGGACGTGAAACGGAAATTGCGGCCTTGATGGCCGGTGCTGAACGAGTCAGCCAAGGTACCCGTGAATTGATGCTAGTGGCCGGTTATTCCGGGATTGGTAAGTCGGCCCTGGTGCAGGAAATCTATAAACCGTTGACTCGCCAACATGGCTACTTTATCGCCGGGAAATTTGATCAATTTCAGCGCGATATTCCGTACGCGTCGCTTATCCAAGCCTTTCAATCATTAATGCGCCAATTGCTGACCGAAAGTGAAGCCGCTATCGCCACTTGGCGGAACAAACTGGTTAAAGCCTTGGGGTCAAATGGACAAGTCATCATTGAAGTCATCCCCGAAGTGGAACGCATTATTGGCCCACAACAGGCTATCCCAACCCTTGGCCCAACCGAAGCCCAAAACCGCTTTAATCTCGTTTTTAAAAACTTCATCAACGTGTTTACCCAACCAGAACATCCGTTGGTCATGTTCTTGGACGATTTACAATGGGCCGATGGTGCCTCACTGAAATTGATTCAACTGTTGATGACCGCACCGGAGAGTCACTATCTCTTTTTAATGGGGGCCTATCGGGATAATGAAGTCTCACCTGGGCATCCGCTGATGCTGACATTGGAAGACCTCAAAAAGGCGAATGCCACCGTTAATCAGATTACGCTGTCACCGCTAACCTTAGCACACCTCACCCAGTTGCTGACCGATATTTTTCATTGTCAGCCAGAGGTCGTTAAACCACTCGCTGAATTGGTGCATACCAAAACCGCTGGTAATCCGTTCTTTGTCAATGAGTTTTTAAAATCTCTGTATGCAGAAGCGTTAGTCACGTTTGATTATCAACAACGGGGCTGGCAATGGGACTTGGCAACCATTCAAGCCCAACAAATCACCGATAATGTGGTGGCGTTGATGGCGGAAAAAATCCAAAAATTGCCGTCAGCAACGCAAGCCGTGTTGAAGTTAGCCGCTTGTATGGGCCACCAATTCGAGTTGGAACGGCTGGCAATGGTGTCCGAACAATCACCACAAGACACGGCAACGGAGTTGTGGGCTGCAATCGCTGAGGGCTTTGTGTTACCCCAAAGCGATGCTTACAAATTAATGGAACTGGAGGTGGAAGGTCTGTCAGAGCAGGTAGCGGCTTCCTACAAAT
>QNER01000452.1 GCA_003646175.1 Candidatus Parabeggiatoa sp. nov. 1 | reverse complement strand
CAGCCAAAGTTCTTCCGTCATTTGCCCGACTTTTTTATAGCGCACAATCCCCTGTTTATCAATCACAAAGGTTTCAGGCGTGCCTGTCACGCCCCACTCCATGCCGACGTTACCATCTGAATCAAAACCGCTTTTTTGATAAGGATTTCCGCTACGCGCTAACACCATTTTGGCCTCTGCCAAAGTATCTTTATAATCCAGTCCATAGACAACATAGCCTTCCTCCTTTGCTTGCATCAATATGTGATGTTCATAACGACAAGTGACACACCAAGAAGCCCATATATTAAGTAATGAGACTTTACCCATAAAGTCCTTATTACTCAATGTGTTTTCAGAACCACTGAGTGCTGGTAATATGAAAGCCGGCGCCGGTTGACCAATCAGAGCCGAATTCATCTCGCGTGGGTTTAAACCCAAACCCACATATAAAAAGCCCGCCAATATCAAAAATAGGCCCAAAGGGAGTAAATGACGTAACATAAATATTATTGTTTCCGGTTTGTGGTAAAAAATTTTGATACTCAAGCCCCAACGGGGCGAAATTAATATAGCCAGTGTAACTACCTGGAACTAGGGTGTTAAATTTGAACTGATTTTGCTCCTCATTTTTCACCCTATTTTTCTGTCTGAATCAGAATTCAGACAGAAAAATAGGATTTGTAGGGTGGGTAAGCGGGCGCTCGAAACTTAAAAAATACCACCCTCTTTCAGCCCGCTTGCCCACCAGATCTGCCCAAAAATGGAATATAGCATTTCCCGATTGCGTAAAATACAATTTTAGTTCCAGGGGCAACGTCCCTGGAAGTTTTAAAGCCCCTTTGGTGCGAAATTAATATAGCCAGGGGCAACGCCTCTGGTTTAAAGCCCCTTTTCAAAGTTAACGGATACTATCCCTAGGAAGGGATAGCATCCGTGTCTGAAAAACTATAGCCAGTGTAACTACCTGGCACTTTCGTTTGGATTCCTATTTCTAAGCCGCTGAAGAAACCGCAACACCCACTACCGGCTTAGCCGCAGGACGAACTCTCGTCCGACGATAGCGTTTATCAGTGGCAGCCAACAAACCACCCAATGCCATCAGCAATCCGCCCAACCAAATCCAGCGAATAAATGGCTTATAATAGACGCGCACACTCCACGCGCCCTCATCGCCCCGTGGATCACCTAACGCCACATAAATATCGCGTGTGAAGCCCCAGTCAATATCTGCTTCCGTCATCGGCATCTGTTGTTGTGCCCGATAAACCCGTTTTTCGGGATACAATACCGTCACTTTTTCACCATTTTTAAGCACTCTGACAACGCCTTGTTCAGCATCATAGTTCGGGCCATTAAGCGATTGGGTGCCTTCAAAGATAAAGCGATGTCCCATGACTTCCAATGGTTCATGCGGTTTCATCAGCACATCTTTTTCAATGCTAAACGCATTGGATAAGATAGCACCGATCACAAACACCGCTACGCCAATATGAGCCACCGTCATACCGTAAAAACTACGCTGTAAACTGCGTAACCCCGCCCAGCCCTTTTTGTGGGAGAGTTTTTCACGAACATTTTGCACACTGCTCAAAATAATCCACACTGCCACTGCAAGACCAGAAAAAACCACCAAAGCGGTTGTCACCTTATCCCAGAAAGCCGTCAAATCGACATCTTTTCCGAGTAACCCGTTGTAAATGGCATCAGGAAATGAGATTATCATCACGACCGCTAGGCATAATCCCAACGCGATACTGGCAAGAAAAATGTAGCGTAAACGAATAAATAAGGTTTTCATCTGCTCGCTTTTCCAGCGCGTGAGCGGCCCAATACCGAGTAGAAACAACAACGGTGCCATAATCCAGAAAAAGACCAAGCCAAAATAGGGGGGACCCACTGACATTTTGCCCATGCCCAACGCATCTATAAAGAGTGGATATAAAGTCCCTAACAACACAGCGGCACAAGCAACGAGTAACAATATATTATTGAGCAGTAATAACGTTTCCCGTGATAGCAGTCCAAAATGACCGCCTTTGCCAACACTCGGCGCACGCCACGCATAGAGGAACAAAGAGAAACCGATGACCACACCCAAGAAGGCCAGAATAAAAACGCCTCGGGCGGGATCAGTCGCAAACGCGTGAACCGAGGTTAATACACCAGAACGGACTAAGAAAGTCCCTAATAAACTCAGTGAAAAAGCGAGAATAGCCAATAGCACGGTCCAGTTTTTAAACGCCCCCCGTTTTTCAGTGACAGCCAGGGAATGAATCAAAGCGGTGCCAACCAGCCAAGGCATAAATGACGCATTTTCGACCGGATCCCAAAACCACCAGCCGCCCCAACCCAGTTCATAATAAGCCCACCAACTGCCCAAAGTAATGCCCAAAGTTAAAAACAGCCAAGCCACCAATGTCCAAGGCCTTGACCATCGCGCCCATGCACTATCCAGTTTCCCACCCAACAGGGCTGCAATCGCAAAACTAAACGCCACCGAAAAACCAACATAACCCATATATAACATCGGTGGATGTACCACCAAGCCAGGATCTTGTAACAACGGGTTAAGATCGCGCCCATCAATGGGTGCTGGAAAAACGCGATCAAACGGGTTAGACGTAAAGAGCATAAACAGCAAAAAGCCAACGCTGACAAAACCCATCACCGCAATAACTCGCGCCACCATCGCTGTTGGCAGGCTACGACTGAAGATAGCAACTGCAAAAGTCCATAAACTCAACATCACAGTCCATAACAGTAAAGAGCCTTCGTGTCCACCCCAAACGCTGACATATCGGTAAATCAGCGGCAATTCACTATTGGAGTGATTAGCGACATAACTGACAGAAAAGTCATTATTAACAAAGGCATAAGTCAAGCAGCCATAAGCCAGACTCATAAACACCAACTGCCCAGTCGCCGCCGGACGAGCCACCGCCATCCAATTAGGAATGTCACGCGCTGCGCCAATGAGCGGAAATATCGTTTGTACCACGGCCAAACAAAGAGCCAAAATTAACGCAAACTGTCCAAGTTCAGGTATCATATTTTTCCATGTCCACTTTCAAAACAAGCATTATCTTCCAAGGTATCAGCCAATTCAGCCGGCACGTAATTTTCATCATGTTTAGCCAACACCGTTTCAGCTAAAAAAGTGCCATCTTCTTGCAACCGCCCCTCTGCCAAAATACCTTGCCCTTCACGGAATAAATCCGGCAAAATGCCTTCGTATTGCACCGATATCGTGTGGTCGCAATCGGTGACATCAAACGTAATCAGCAAGCTATCGGAAGCGTGTTGCACACTTCCTTTAGTCACCACACCACCGAGACGAAGTTGTCTATCTTTTGGCACTTCTCCCGCCATGACTTGGGTAGGCGTGACAAAAATAGACGTAAAGATGCCAGCCGCAACCAGTAGCAAAGCGACACTAACGCCGATACCGAAAACTATCAAGAAGACGGTACCAAGGCGTTTTTTATGGGTTTTAGTGATTGTTATCACGACTTTTTCTCCGTAGTTTGCGAGCCAGTACACGCAACAAGTTGCGTTCCCAGACAATAGGACTGATTAAATTAGCAACAAGGACGACTAGGGTTAAACCGTAGCTCGTCCAGACAAAAAAGGCGTAACCGCCCATATCGAAAAACTCTTTCATAGTGATGTCCGAAAAGCAATAACGACAAGCCTGGTATTCTGTCAATGTTCTATTGACGGGTAGCAGGAGTCCAAGATTTATCTTGGACCGCCCAAACTAAAGTTTGGACTCCTGAGCCAAGCACCAAAGGGCTTTAAAACCTAGCCCCTTTGGTGCGTATTATTAAAGCCAGGAGCAACGCCCCTGGCTGTGCCCCTGGCTGTTCTTGCACAACCAAAATTTCTATCGTGCGTGTCATTACCGTATCCTTTCTTATATATAATCCTTGTCGTTATTGTTAGTATAAAAAACTATAATATAAAATAAGTTAATTATTATAATACCTTAAAATAAAATTTCAAGGCCAAAAGTTAGAAACCTTCAAGGTTTTGCCCAAAATAACTCAACATTATGTTTATAATAACGAATTTATTATAACGGATTTTAGATAACCCCTAATTTCAAGGCCTTAAAATCTGTTAATCTCTAAATTGAGAATCGAGAATCGAGAACAAAGAATTTAAACATTTAAAATTAGGACTAAAAACAATTTAATATAGAAACCTTCAAGGTTTTAGAAACCTTCAAGGTTTTAGAAACCTTGAAGGTTTTGTCCAAATTAGAAACCGTAAAGCGTTTTGGAAACCGTAAAGCGTTTTGCCCGCAAAGTTTTTGTGCGCAAAAACTTTAGGCGTGAACACAATTTTTACCTTAAGGAATTAATTGGGAATATTCATTACCCATTACCCATTACCCATTTCAACATATCAATCTGGTATAATTCGCTCATGTTTAAACCACTCCCTTTCTATATTGGTTTGCGCTACACACGCGCAAAACGTCGTAATCATTTCATTTCATTCATATCGTTAACCTCCATACTGGGTATCGCTTTAGGCGTGACAGCACTCATTACGGTATTATCGGTGATGAATGGTTTTGAAAAGGAATTACGTCTTCGCATGTTGGGCATGTCCGCGCATGTCGTCGTTCTCACTAGCGAGAACAATCGGCGCGACTGGCAAAGTTTGGTGCAACAATTACAGACACGGCCCCATGTCACCGGGGTCGCACCCTTTATACAAGGCCAAGCCATGCTCACCCATAACAAAAATGTCGAAGGCACATTTTTGCAAGGTATTTCTCCCGAACTTGAACCCCAAGTTTCCCAAGTCAAAGATAAAATGAAGGCCGGCAGTATAGATAATCTTAAAGCCGGTAAATTTGGCATTGTATTGGGAAGAGAACTGGCACATACACTCGGTGTTTGGGTGGGCGATAAAGTCACGCTGGTTGTACCACAAGTCTCAGTGACAATCATCGGTTTACTGCCCCGCATGAAACGTTTTACCGTGCAAGGTATCTTTCACGTCGGTATGCATGAATTTGACAGCGGCTTAGTATTATTACACATTGAAGACGCAGCCAAATTACTGCGAATGCCTGCGGGCAGCATTCACGGTTTGAATGTCAAATTGGATGATATGTTTCTCGCCCAATCATTCAGTCGTGGTTTACGAGAAGAATTACCCTTAGGTTATCACAGCTACGACTGGACTTATCGCCATAAAAATTTTTTTGAAGCGATTAAAATGGAAAAAGCTGTGATGTTTATCATTTTAACGTTGATTGTTGCGGTGGCTGCCTTCAACATTGTTTCCACGTTAGTCATGGTGGTGACGGAAAAACAGGCCGATATTGCGATTTTAAGAACGTTGGGCGCGACACCGGGCACAGTGATGGCTATTTTCATGGTGCAGGGCGCGTTAATAGGTATCTTTGGTACCCTATTAGGATTAGGCGGCGGGATTAGTTTAGCCTTGAATATTGAAACAGTGATTCCGGCGATTGAACACTTTTTTGGGGTTCAATTTCTGTCCCCAGACATCTATTACATCAGTGATTTACCTTCTGACTTACGATGGGCTGATGTTTATAAAATAAGCAGCTTATCTTTAATAATCAGTTTCTTAGGAACCCTTTATCCCGCTTGGCGTGCTTCCCGTACCCAACCGGCTGAGGCTTTGCGTTATGAGTGAAGTTGTGCTGAGTTGTCAAAATGTGCATAAACGTTTCAAAGAAGGCGAGCTTTCTGTTGATGTCTTAAGCGGTATCAATTTGAATATCAAAGCCGGTGAACAAGTGGCTATTGTTGGCAGCTCTGGGGCTGGTAAAAGTACCTTGTTGCATCTATTGGGCGGTTTAGACAATCCTAGCCAAGGTAAAATCTGGGTGGCGGGGCGACTGATAAACCGCTTAAGTCCAGCCAAAGCGGGTTTATGGCGCAATCAAAACTTAGGTTTTGTGTACCAATTTCACCATTTATTGCCAGAATTTACCGCCTTAGAAAATGTTGGCATGCCCTTATTGATTCGTGGCTTGTCCCCCGCGGAAGCCAGCGAAAAGGCCGTTTCTGTCTTGACGCAAGTTGGTTTAGGGCAACGCCTAAAACATAAACCGGGGGAACTATCAGGCGGGGAACGGCAACGAGCTGCGGTAGCCCGGGCACTGGTAACAGAACCCAAATGTGTCTTAGCCGACGAACCCACTGGCAATTTAGATCATCGCACGGCGGAACAAGTGTATCAACGTATGCTTGAGCTAAATCATGCCGTCGGCACAAGTTTAGTGCTAGTCACACATGCGCCCACCCTCGCAGATCGTATGGATAGGACGTTGCGGTTAGTTGATGGCATGTTGATGGAAGAATAACAGGCTAGGAGCAGAGCACCTGGGGCGTTGCCCCAGGCTATAATAATTCGCACCAAAGGGGCTGAACACCTGGGGCTAGCCCTGAAAGGGCGCTTTATTAAAGCCCAGGGCAACGCCCTGGGAACTTTAGTTTGGCAGAACGTAACTACTCAGCCCTGAAAGGGCGCTTTATTAAAGCCCAGGGCAACGCCCTGGGAACT
>QNER01000451.1 GCA_003646175.1 Candidatus Parabeggiatoa sp. nov. 1 | reverse complement strand
CACCCTCCCTGCCCCCAGCCGATACTGATTTGGGAAAAAGTAACGCTTGGCGGTGTACCACCACCTCCCCACCCTACTAAGGTGTTATCAGCTTGGATTCCGCAGATGAAATTGCCAGCATCCAAAACAGCAGCTGAGACAATATCACTTGTTGTTGTGAGCAGACAGGACAACATTAAGATAACTTGACAAGAGAATTTAGGAATAGGATCATTCATAAGTTTTTCCTCATTTTTTTCTTTCTTCGACTAAATCATAGAATTTTCGATAGGCCTCACGACTTGCTTGTATTTGCAATTGAGCCCTTTGCAAAAGTTTTTGCCGGTTCTCTTGAGCATTTTCTAGGACATTTTCTAACGCCGTTTCGAGCTTTTCTCTCAGCCGAATATCATCCAGAAATAACACTTCGCAACCGTTACCAAATTGATCAGCTAAACCTGAATGTTTGTACACATAGTAAGAAGATTTCGCTAAACAAATCGCAGATATACCCATAGATAAGGCAAAAACTGCTGCATGGTAAGCACCGGTTACCACCACACGGCAACGTTTGATTTCTCCGATGACTTGCAATGGCGTATTGAGGTGTTGGCTATTGTTCGGTGTTTGTAATAATTCACTGATGGTAACATGGTCTGAATGATCAATAGGTATCGGAATGAGCGAAATGTTATGTCTACGGGCTACATTAGATAGAGCAGTGCTAATATTTGTCATCACTTGGGATTGATCAGTAGATAACTCGGAGCCAGAAGAAACTCTGAGGTTGACACCAATGTGATTACCCAGTGTATTAGCACGTACTGAATAAGCCATTTCAATCGCATCATCTCCTGTGGCCATGATTTTCGCAGAATCTATTCCACAATGAGTGAGTAATGGTAGACCATTATATTTTTCACGCAAAGCAATTAGATCGACTTTCGATAGAACCTCTCTTATCCGCTTTGCCAATTGGGGTTGTTCAACAGGTCCAATACCCTGCCCAAAGATTGCGGTGGGTTTTCCAGCATGAATAGCTTTTTCTAATACTTCAAGACGCTTCATTGCAACCCCCAAGGATTGATCCGTTATTGCACCTGCTCCGCAAAAAATGATGGCATCTGCGCGATTGACAGCCGAGGAAATCAGGTTGCTAAATTTAACTTCTGAGGGTATATATGTTTTAAAACGGTCTTCAAGTACCACGACACGTTTACGCGCTTTAGTGGGTACCCACTTGTGCAACAGTTTTCTTAAGCCAAACCATCGGAATTGTTGAATACTCACCCCGACAAATTTTACATCTTGTACATGGGCTGCTAAATGATCAGGGTGACCTGTGAGCATTTCAAGTGAAACGTCAGGCCATAACTCACGTAAACGCGCCATAGACATTTGTAACATTGAGATATCGCCAACATTTAAATTATATTCATCTCCTTGTATGAGAATACGCATGTAATCTTACCTCGTTCTCGGTTAAATTAGGACTTCGTAAGGAAGTCATCCTTACACCTATGGTGATTGATGCCATAGGGTGTTAGCTTGCATTGTTAGCCCCATCTATATATCGCCAACTATTGGGATTCCCATTTGACATGTACTTATTCAACACGAGATTAAATAATGCCTATTTTTTTGACCTCACTAAATATCTCCCTTCGTCTTTGGTCAAAATTTTCTTCTGAGCGAACTGCTATCCCCTTTGCATACTGGGTTGGACAGGTTAAAGGGAAACCAACATCATGGATTTTGGCTTGATTTAAACCAGTATGACTGATGACGATATCATCACCTACCGGCTCGATCTCATTTCCTACGACACAATTACTGGCTTTTATTTTATCAACGTATTTGAAATAACGGTTGACATGTTCCTTCGTAACGAAATATAGCTGATGCAATACATCTACATCCATTTCTTTTTGTTGAAAATACTTATTTGTAAATTTCTCATTTTTGGGGTCCCAAAAAACTGAACCCTTAACACCATGAGGCACATCAGGTTGCTGAATAAGCCGATTAAATAACATCCCTATCTGTTCAGGATAAATGAAGGCATCATCATCAAGTGCTATAAAATAATTTGCAGATTCTTCCTTTGCCATAACCCATCGCCAACCACACCTTTTTCTTACAGGCTGGTTAATTAAAACAACTCGTTTGTCCTTCACCTTTACCCAATCCTCAATTCGTATATCGGGATTATGATTGGAAATGATGACCTTTTCAATGAAATGACATTTTAAACAAGATCGGGTAATAGGTTCAATATTTTGAACCCGTTTGTAGCTTAACAGAATAACAGTTGCTTTCTCTTCCCCATTTAAGGACACGTCCCGACCAAATCGTAGGCGAAAAAGCCACTTCCAATAAAGGATTTTTTTGACGATAACTTTTATGAACTCCATAATCTTACTACCTCTTTGTTACCTCTTAGCCAACGATTTTCGATTAACATTTTGGCAATATCTAAAACAGTGGTAATAGACAATGTTAACTTTGTACGGCGGATAATCAGTAGATTGTTCATTACTTCTACGATTTGGGACACTAGTACCTCTTGTCAAGCATTAAGTGTCGGGTTCTGTAAGGGCAGACATATACTGCACGCGGGCATAATTTAAACTTTTCTGTTTATAACGGATTCTGTTGATCGTTCCTCGTACCATTCATAGAGGCTGAGATAAGCGGGTTCTCCAGCCAATTATAAGCGATGCGTTTGCCGTTTTTTCGGGGACAAATCTGTCTGTTATGCTTTTTAAGCGTCAAAGGTGTGGTGACTTTATTTAGGGTGGCTCAAGTCTGGGGCCTCTTCAACGATCAACAGAATCCGTTATAAACAGAAACTTTTAAGTCGGCCGTTGCACAGTCTTTTAAGTGCAACGGCTTCCTCATTAGAAAGGTTCAGTTTGTTCCCGCGCTAAGTATATCTGTCTGCCCTCTCGTTGAAAATCCCTACCCGTCATAATTGACTTGACAGTGTACTAGTCGTATACTCCCTATTTCTGTCAACCTAATATCATCTGTTCAATAATGCTTTCACTTGATTTAAATTATAATTTTTCCACCAGCCATGTTTATAAATACTATGATAAATAGTACAATTTTTACAAATGGGTCTAAATTTACCCTCTATTTGTTCATGAATGATATCAGCATAGAGAGGGTTGTTTAGAGATAAGATATAAGAAAGTGGCTTCTTTTTAATATCACCTACGATTAAAGAATCATCAATACCGCTATTACATCCACAGGCATCAACACGACCATCTTCTAGTACGCTAGCCCATATAAAGATGGTGCTACAAAGCCCTTTTTTATAAACATTGGAACCATCTGTCATTCTTAACCCAAGAGATTTAACATCTTCATTGGTAACCTTCCCACCATAATCGTGGTATAGAAAAATACCATCACACACAACTTGATGTGTTTTTTCAAAATTCAACACGATTTCTTGTAATTCACTACGCGGCCATTTTCCAGAAAAACTGGGCACTGTCCTTCCCAGTAATTCCAAATGAAATGAACGGTTTTGATCATATAATTCATACAGACTATTTAAATTCTTGACCAGCCGGTGATATTCTTTTTTTGTGCCTCGTGTTAAGTCACAAAAGGATTGTTCATCATGTCCGTATATACTCACCCTCAAGGTATTGAGCTTACGAAGTTGAAATAATTCTTTAATTGTTTGTTCTGAAGGCACAACAAAATTGGTAAAAAATTTATATCCCTTTATTTTGGGATGATTATCTAAATGTTGCATTTTATCGAGGGCACTTTTGTCCATAAAAACCTCACCTCTAATCGGCGTCAGATCAATAACTGAAAATCCCATATCCGCAGCTTGATTGATCACTTCTTGAAATAAAGTCATAGGCATGATTTTGCCCCGCTCTTCTTTTGAGGATGGACAAAATCTACACGACAGGTTACAACAACTTGAGGTTCCCATCACTCTTATTGTCTGTCTTGGATATGGTAAAAAATGCTTTCCTAATGCAGCATTCAGGTTAATCTCTGCTATGTCAACGTATTTTCTTAGGAAAGTAACAAAATCCGGGTTAATATAGGGACCGATATGTTTTTTAACCTGACGTTTTATTGTTTTTAACAACATGGTTATTGTCCTTCGTTTTTATTTGCGTGTTAGTCAAATCGCCCATCCAAATTTGATCTGAAAGTATTTATCCATTAATTCTTTGCAATGAAAATTAGCCTTTTATTCTAAAAAATCCTTGTCTATCTGTGAGATCATATGAGACTTTTTTCTTCTCACATGTTCATGAACATTATTAGGGAGAGTACCGGGAGTAATCCCTAAAAATTCTTCAATTCGCCGGATACTCTGATTAATTTCTTGTGTTTTTACAACGAGCAATTTCTCTTCAGGCACTGTTGCAAGCACCTTGCTATTATGCTCCCTCCAATATGAGGGAACGGATGACTGGCTCGCACATAACAATAATCACGGTATTGCTGATCCATGAACGAATCAAGCCATGAATAACAATCTCGAATGGTTAAAATGAATTTAGCCTCACTAAATTCATTGACAAGAATATCTAGCAAATGATAGTTTAAGTGAGATACGTCCATTTCTAAGCCTAAACGCCTATCTCGATGTTTAACATACAGAGTAAATTCGTTTGTGTCGATTTTACCATTATAAAATGTAAGAATCTTGTTAATAAGAAATCTACTTTCTGGCTCGTGTTCTCCGCATCTATATTGTGCCTTACGGAAAATTGTATGTATGGATACTGTTCCTGTCTTTCCCATACCCACACAGTAAGCCTTAAATCTTAATTAAGTTCCGTTCAGGAAAACACCAAGAAGGAAGAATATCATAGAAAGGGATAGCCGCCTTTTTTAAGTCTGCTGTTCGTGCTATTGATACTAAGTTTTTAATTTATTTATTAAAGTTCTTTATTTTCATCATTGTCTGTTTTTTTGACTAAAGCGTACCTTTTGATATTTTGTTTAGCAAACGTGAAATAAGACGGGAGACTATTCCCCGTCTGTCAAGCTATTGAAATTGGGTTGCCCTCAATGCTGTAAAAGCCTAATCCCCTCATTTATTTGGTCAGAGTGCTTTTGCCGCCTCAATCCATTCTCTTTGCACGTCAGTAAAATCGCCCACCCAAATTTGCTCCGTCGGTGTTTTGCAAACCTTATAAAGTGCCGTCCCGTAATCAATCAGTTCTTTGAAAGGTTTCATGCCCAGCCCAATAAGTGCTTGAATCATCAGCTTCAACATAAAATCGACCGCTTTGGTGTTTAGCTGAGAAAAATTCATGATAACACCATCAGACAAAAGTTCAACTTGTTCTGGATTTCCTTGTTGGAGGGCCTGTGTTGCATTGGTGATAGCGTTTTCTTGCCCAGATAGAAAGTGGAAAAATGGTATCATAGTCACCGCAAAGCAAGGTAAGACTTTACCCGGCGAGTTTCTAAACCTCATGTATTGGGTAATCATCTGTGAGGGATGGACGACTTCCTCTTCACTCATCGGTATAATCGTGCGCTGATTTTCCGGGGTATGGTTGGCTTGAATATCTAAGTAGGTATCATAATCAACCTTGCGTCCCTTGAAGATGGCAACTTTGTTATATCCCATGACGGGTGGAAAGGAGCGAATCCAATCAACATCCATAAAGGCTTCAAAGGTGGTGGCAAGATGATCCTCGGTGACAAAGCCGTTGGCTTTGTACCAGGTGATACCTTGCATTTTCGCGCCTGATTCTAAAAAAGCCCGATAGCGTTTTTCAAGGGCTTTGCCCGATAACATCAGTGCATCATAATCATGAATGAGTACGGTTTTGGTGCGAACATGGTTTAAGCACGTACCCCACGATAGCCACGAGTAGATGTAAGGGTCATTGACTTTGGCCGTAAATTCTGCTTGTTGGCGGTTGTAGTAGAAAAAAGTTATTTTTAATTGCGGAAATTTTTGGAGAATATCGTCTTCAAATCCTTCCTGTAAGGCCCCTTTCTCAGCATCAACGGTGATAAGGACTTCTTTGAGATCGTCCCATTGATTTTTCTCAAGACAGTAAAGATTGGCCCCTAGAACATAAGGCATTCGAGAACACATCGCCATAATCGCTGTACATCCGGATTCAAGGGGGGGGAGTGGTTCCCAAGAAAAGAATTTGGATATTTTAGATCTTTTGATATTTTTATGGATTTTAGCGATTAAAAACGGTAAATAGGTTTTATATTTTTCCATTAACAATGTCTCAGTTATCAGTTATCAGTTATCAGTGTCAATGATCAGTGGTGCGAATTAAGGGTTAAAATGAATCTTATAAAATCAATTACTTATAAAAACATGTTCATTGAAAGCGATTTTATAATACAAGTCTTTTTCAGGCTAAAGTTTCGCGGAGCGAAACTTTAGCCTGAAATTCTACATTTTTCATTTTTCATTCTTAATTCGCATTGGTGGCCCGTTTTAAGTCCAGCGGGGCGGTAGAATTTTGGAACGGTCACAGCGGTGTTGGTATTTTTCGGCGATATCGTGAATCTCGGTGACTAGGCCTTCTTCCAAAAATATCGGTTT
>QNER01000450.1 GCA_003646175.1 Candidatus Parabeggiatoa sp. nov. 1 | reverse complement strand
AAGGGGCTACGTTAATATAGCCCTGGGCTTTGCGGCTGGTTAATAGGGGCAACACAACCCAAAGCAAAAAACTTGAACATCGAGTATTACATTTTCCACCGGTTGCACTAAAGCTATTCATATTCAACCCCTATCGGGGTTGGCGCGTCGGGCACATTTTCCACCGGTTGCACTAAAGCTATTCACATTCAACCCCTTCGGGGTTGGCACTTTGATAAGGTATCAACAAAATCCGTTATAATCAGTATTTGGCAACCCTGGTATTTAAATCCAAAACGGTGTAACAATATGACTTTAAAGAAGAAACAACTAAAAAACTGGCAACAGATTGAAGAACCCACGGAAAAAGCCATCGCTGAGTATCTACAGCGACATCCTGACTTTTTTTCCCGTCATAAAGATTTATTAGCCAAATTGGAAATTCCTCACGACAGTGACGAAGCAGTATCATTGCTGGAACGAAAATTGGCAGTCTTACGTGAAGAAAATCAGCAATTGCAGCGCCAACTGGGAGAGTTGGTTGCTATTGCTCAGCAAAATGAACAACTCAATCAGCGTGTCCAGCGCTTAGTCGCAGCCCTCACTAATGTCGATGGGATAGATGAGTTTTTTCAGACTTTATACAGCATGTTATGCAATGAATTTAACACAGATACGGTGGTTATGCGGTGTTTTGAAGTGCCCCACTCTTCCGTAGCTGCAGAGCGTCAGGAGTTTGTTGAATATGATGCTCAAATCTTTACTTTGTTTGAAAGTTTGCTGGAAAACAACAAACCCATCTGTGGAGAATTATCGCCAGAGCAAATTGAATATCTATTTTCTAATAGTCAAATTGCCTCAGCGGCCTTAATTCCATTAGGCACGCCGGAACCACAAGGATTATTAGCGATGGGTAGTCACGATGCTTCGCGCTTTCATGCGGACATGGGTACCGATTTTCTCACATACTTAGGCAAAATAGTCAGCCATTTACTAAGAATATGGGTACGGCCTTTATAAGCTATTAATGAATTATTTATTTTCTGTTTTTAACGCTCCGCGAGGAAATGCTTTCTTTGACGCGGGGCCTCAAGTCATCATGGCACGGACAGAAATCCAATCATAAAATAAGTTTGCTTTGTTGATAACGATGGATTATGATACGCTTCACTCATTGCCCTCATATTTATAGTTTTTCTTCAACCGTAAAGCGTTTCCAAAACCTTGAAGGTTTCGTTACTCATCTTCAGTAAAAAACCGTAAAGCGTTTCCAAAACCTTGAAGGTTTCGTTACTCATCTTGACAAGATAGGAGTACAAGGCGAACCTTGTACGAAACCGGGCGCGATGATATAGGAGTACAAGGCGAACCTGGTACGAAACCGGGCGCGATTTTAAAGGAGTACAAGGCGAACCTTGTACGAAACCGGGCGTGATGAGATAGGAGTACAAGGCGAACCTGGTACGAAAAAATAGCGTGATGATTGAAATGTCACGTTGTAAAGTTAATTTGTCTAGTGACAAACGGATTTGGGGGAAGCCCGTGTTCGTGACTTTAAGTACTGAAGCATAAATTTTGAGGTATTTTAAAAGAATCATGTAGGGGGCCGGCAAAGTCTTTTATTGCCCACCATCTTCTGGAAAAAGGTGGGCAACAAAAAGAAGTTGCCCACCCTACAATGATACGCACTAACATAAGGAGACGCTTATGACATCTTTCTTAAAATGTTCTGTTGCCAGACTGATACATGTCGGTATCCTGCTGACCATCATTGGCTCACCAGCCGTTTGGGGGGCACAAACCATCGATCTGGTTTTCACCTACGGCTCTGAAAAACAAAAATGGCTCGCGGACGTGACGACCCAATTTAATCAACACCGCTTTAGAACCAGATCGGGCAAGCAAATTCAGGTACAAGCGATCCCGATGGGCTCTGGGAAAGCCATACAGGAAATTGCGTCGGGTGAACGCAAAGCCCATTTAACGAGTCCCGCCTCGGCGGCCTTTATCGAGCTTGGTAACGCAGAATCACGAACAAAACACGGTAAACAGCTGGTTGGGCCAACCAAAAATCTTGTGCTTTCCCCGGTGGTGATTGCAATGTGGAAACCAATGGCCGAAGCCTTGGGTTGGGGGGAAGAACCTATCGGCTGGGCCGAAGTGTTGAATATGACTGATCATCCTGATGGCTGGGCAGCTTATGACTACCCTGAATGGGGCCAATTCAAATTTGGTCACACCCATCCAAAACATAGCAATACGGGGTTGCTTTCGCTTTTAGCAGAAGTTTATGCGGGTGCTGGTAAAACCAAGAGACTAACACTGTCCGATGTCAATAACCCCGACACTCATCATTATGTCCAAGCCATTGAAAAAGCGGTTGTTCATTATGGGAGTTCCACCGGTTTCTTTGGGCGAAAAATGTTTGCCAATGGCCCAGAATTTCTGAGTGCGGCGGTGCTGTATGAAAATATGGTGATTGAGTCTTATAGCTCCAAATATGATTTGCCGTTTCCGATTGTCGCGGTTTATCCAAAAGAAGGGACTTTCTGGAGCGATCATCCAGTGGGCATTGTTGAACGTAGCTGGGTGACGGCCGAACATCGGAAAGCCGCTGAAATTTACATCAACTACTTGTTGGCAAAACCCCAACAAGAAAAGGCCATGAGTTATGGTTTTCGTCCCGCCAACACGCGCATTCCGCTGGCAGCACCGTTTGATGCCGCTCATGGCGTTGATCCTGATGAACCTAACACGCTGTTAAAAGTGCCTTCGGCGGAAATCATCAATGCGATTTTAGCCCTGTGGCAGGCGCGTAAAAAACCTGCCAATATCGTGTTGGTCATAGATATTTCGGGCAGCATGAAAGGCCAGAAAATCAACAATGCGCGTAAAGGTGCGTTGGAAATGCTTGCTGTCATGGGAGATGCAGATACGTTTTCAATGCTGGCCTTTAATAATCGTATTATGTGGCCCGTTAAAGGCATCTCTCTTGAAACCAAGCGTAAAAGGGCGGAACGGAAGATTAAAACGTGGTTCGCGGCAGGTGGGACAGCCCTTTATGATGCTATTGCTGATGCACATCAGTATCTTAGCGACAATCCTACCCCGGATATGATAGCCGCGCTGGTGGTACTCAGTGACGGTGAAGACACTTCCAGCCGGTTGAAACTGGATAAATTGCTGAACTAGATCAAATTGCATGAAACCAACATGATTCGGGTATTTCCAATTGGCTACGGTAAAGGTGCCAATGAAAACGTGCTGAAAAGCATTGCCGATGCAACTCACACTAAGGCTTATAAGGGTGAAGTCAAAGACATTAAGCAGATATTCGCGGAGATTGCTACTTTTTTCTAACCCCGATCCAACTCATGCAGGATCATTTCCATATCCATACCACCCCGAAATCCGATTGCTTTCAACGAGTGTGAGCTCGATTTGATGTCACGTTAGTAGGGTGGGCAACAAAAAGACGTTGCCGGCCCCCTACATTAGCTAAATGAAGGTCACACTCCTTTCAACAATCGGATTTCTTTAACTTCAATCAGATTTAGCTTTGGAAATATATGGGTAAAACAGAAACTCGTCGTATTGCTTAGCGACTTTTTTAGGCTCGCTATTTGGGGTTGCCGCGCAATTAACGGATGTTCTTGATACCGTCGAAGTTATTGCGATAGCCATTAACCCCAGTCCTAAGCTCAGAATCGTAGGAAGTCACACAGTGTTAGGTGAGGGCTTGCCGCTGTCGGCTGAATGGCAAAAAGAATTCAAGGCGTTGACTAGGTGGGAAGACTCTATTCCAATGGTGGGCACAATAGAACGATCAGTTGAGATTACGGTGACAGATGTTGGCAGCCATCTGGGGATAGAACAAGCTATAGAAGGCAACGTCGATTTATTGGTGGCTTCTGAGCCTCTGCCTAATGAGAAGATAAAACAACTTAATAATCAGGGTATCTCCATTCGTTGTGCGGCAGAAATTGGCTATGATGTGATTGTTTTTGTCACTCACTTACAGAATAAGATAGATTCTGTTTCTGAACCTTCAATAAAGAAAATCTTAAAAGGAGAATATACGCATTGGTCAGATGTGAATCCGAACTGGGAAGCAAAACCCATTCATTTTTTTGCGCGTACTCAAAGTGGTACCACCAGTCTCATCTTAAAAGCTTTCACTGATTCAGATAAGGTTCGCTCGCACTTTATTGAATGTGCCTCCAATTCGGATTGTTTCAATAGAATGTTGGGTATGCATGGTTCTACTTATTGGGTGAGCTCAAGTTGGCTTTATACTCAACCACCAAACTATTTACACCCTTTCTTTATTCGACACGAGAAGTTTGAACGCCCTCAAAATCCATTTAAGGACGATTTTAAACCGGATCACTATCATGCCAAGATGATTCACCCGCTTTACATGTATGTGTTAAGTGGTGGATCAATTGATCCCATTTCTTCGGATTACGCTAAGCTAAGCAGTTTTTTGAATATGGAGCCCTCGTGCAAGGTTCGCCTTGCACTCCTCCTGTTAATCAAGTTTAGTTATCAATCATTCAGTTATCAGTTATCACACAATTCAAGTTTTAGAGTTCATTTTCCGATTGTGTCTCTCTTTAGAAGAAAGGATTTTAAAACATTAACGACAGGGATTGTATATAAAAATTTTAAAACCCTAACGACAGGGATTGTATAATCGATGCGGATTAGTACAAAGTGATGTTTAGGTTTAATGGCATACACGATAAACTCTCAATTATGTGTGTCATTAAAATTGGCTCTATAAACCCAGAAGATAGCACAATCCAATCCTTTATTATATACAATCCTTGTAGTTATCGGCTTTAATCCCTTCTTATATACAATCCTTGTAGTTATCGGAATTTATGCTGTCAGTCCGTTGCATTCACATCACTGATAACTGCTCACTGTTCACTGAAGTTAATTTAATTTTTCTTCAATCACGTTGAGTAATTCTCCGGCAATATCCAGCCCATAAAGTTTATCCAATTCCCTAATGCAAGTCGGACTGGTGACATTGATTTCAGTCAGAAAATTGCCGATGACATCCAAACCAACAAATATCAAACCTTTTTCACGCAACACGGGACCCACTTGACCACAAATCCATTGATCGCGTTGACTCAGCGCAATCCCTTCACCACGTCCACCGGCCGCTAGATTGCCACGCACTTCGCCTGCGGCTGGAATCCGCGCCAAGGCATAAGGCATCGGCTCGCCGTTCACCAGTAAAATGCGCTTATCCCCCTGCTCAATTTCGGGGATAAACTGTTGTGCCATCACAAAACGCTGCTCGTTTTGCGTGATGGTTTCAATAATAACCGACAGATTTGCATCCCCTTTGGCTACCCGAAAAATAGACTGCCCGCCCATGCCATCAAGGGGTTTAAGAATGATTTCCTGATGCGTCTGCAAAAAATCGCGTAAATCCGTAGCGCGGCGCGTCACGAGGGTGGGCGCACAACATTGAGGAAACCATGCTGTGTACAACTTTTCATTGGCATCACGGAGACTTTGGGGTTTATTAACAACGAGCGTACCGGCTGCTTCTGCTTGTTCCAACAGATAGGTGGTAATAATATATTCAAGATCAAACGGTGGATCTTTGCGCATTAATATCACGGACAAGCGGCTTAAAGGTGCGTTTTGTGACGGCCCTAGCGTAAACCAATTGTTAGGATCATCACGCACTTGCAATGGCCGCATCTCTCCATAAGCTTCCCCATCGCGCAACAATAAATCGTTTAATTCCATATACCATAGTGTCCAACCGCGTGCTTGTGCCGCGAGTAGCATCGCAAAACTACTGTCTTTGGACACTTTGATCTTATCGATGGGATCCATAACGATGCCGAGGTGAATAGACATAATATTCCTTTTTCATTTAATCTTGAGCAAGCGAAGTGGGGATGGTGTTAAGGTTAAGGTATTATCCCGCCTTTTCCCCCTTCGCTGGTTTTTGATGGATGTGTCTTCAGAAATGGCGGTGTGATGAAAAAAACAGATCCTTCAAGAAACTGGGTTTTCCACCTATCCGTTTTTCACATTAACACAGAGTGCACAGAGTTTCACAGAGTTTCACAGAGATTGAAGTATGTGAGTTGCTCTCAATAATGAAAATCATGACTTTGACAAACTGATAGGTGGTAATAAAAAACGGTTTTTTTCAAATGATGACAGGTTCTAGATCAGACAGTTCATTTTGAAGGAGTCGAGTCATCAAGCGGTGCTGCCGCTTTATCTGAAGGTGTCGAGCCTTCCGGCAGTCCATCTTCCACAACCGCGTCAATTCCAGAAGCTGTTTCTTTCAAAGCATCAATGTGAGCCTGTGCTTGTTTGCCAATTTCGCCCGTTTTATCAAGTTCCACCGCCTTTTGATATTGCGTTAAGGCCGCCTCGTTTTGCTTCATAACAGCGAGAATTTGTCCCAATTTGTAGTAGTAAAAAGCATTCTCCGGCTTCAATTTCACCGCAGCTTCATACTGCGTCACCGCTTCATCAGGTTTGCCCTGCAAAATCAGGACATCTCCCAAGCACCAATAAGCCCAGTCTTCTTTCTCGGAAAGTGTCAAGGCAGTT
>QNER01000449.1 GCA_003646175.1 Candidatus Parabeggiatoa sp. nov. 1 | reverse complement strand
GTTGTTGGTGTGTGGTTTGGTGTAGTGGGGGGGGTTGGTTGGGTTGGTTGGTGTGTTGTTGGTGTGTGGTTTGGTGTGGTGGGGGTTTGGTTGGGTTGGTTGGTGTGTTGTTGGTGTGTGGTTTGGTGTGGTGTGTAATGGTTGGGTTTTTGTGGGGGTTTGTTGGGGTTTTGTGTGTTAACGGCCGTGCGCAATTCGTGAATAGAGAATGGTTTGGTTTAGTTTGGGTTGGTTGGGTTGGTTGGTGTGTTGTTATGTGTGAAATAATACTTGACAGCAAAGGAATAATAAAGTATAATGTATTTTGTTCTTTAATAATAAGGTGATGTAATGTTTACAATACATAAATCTCACAAACCACAAACAATATACATAGGACGTGGTAGTGTGTTCGGTAATCCGTTCGTATTGAGCAATGTGATGGATAGGGAAACATCAATAGAGAGGTATAGACAAGAACAATTGCCAAAGATAGTGAGGACTGCGGACTTCCGTGAATTAGAACAACTTCACTTGGCAGGTTATATAGTTAGGTTGGATTGTTTTTGCGCTCCACAACACTGTCATGGTGATGTAATTGCAGAATACATAAGGAACAAGACAAATAGCAAGATTACAAGGGTAATTGTAGCTGGAAGTCGTAGTTTCGAGGATTATGGGTTGTTAAAAGCAACTGTGGATGGGGTTTTGCAAGGAACAAGAAGGGAAATGGTGGAAATCGTTTCGGGGGGTGCTAAAGGTGCGGATACGTTAGGTGAAGTTTACGCAAGAGAAAGGGGTTTGGTGTGTAGGAGGTTTCCGGCTCCATGGAAAACGTGGGGAAAACGTGCAGGTCCGGTTAGAAATGAGTGGATGGCTAATTTTGCCTCGAAAGAGAAGGGTGTGTTAATTGCATTTTGGACAGGACAAAAAACACACAGCGGTACTTATGATATGATGCAACAAGCAAATAGGTATGGATTAAGTGTTAAATGGGTGAATATAGGTGGGTTTCAGGGTAATTTGTTCTAATTAAAAATAACCCTCCGTGAGGAGGGTTATAGTTACTTCTACTACAGTTCACGTTAAAAACCTACTGCAACCTCATGCAGCAGCATCGCAACCACAAGGAGGTGCCCGCCAAGCTCCAACCGCCACGAACGCTTCCTCAACCGTCCGTATCACTTTGTATTTCCCTTGCCACGCATCACTAAACTCCCTCTCCAGCGGCGTTAGCTTCCCTTTGCTACTCTTCACTTCAAATAAGTAATTAATGCCTCTATAGCCTACCACAATATCCGGGAACCCGTTGCCTTGCGACGCTGTGGACACCACAGACGCTCCTATTTCTCTCAACCCATCTACAATGTTCTGTTGACCGTTATCCACACGTCCATACTTTCGCATCACTTTACCCCACCTCATCCGGAGACGTTACTAACGCGGGTAAATGAGAAAACGCCTCATCAAATGTTCCCTCCACCCCTTCCGCACTTACCCCCACGTCATCACTATACCCCACACTCCAAGCATAGCTACCATCAAGCAAACGGTCAACCGCCACAGTGACAACCCCTTCAAAGTCTCTTGGGCTGTAATTCGCATGGCAATTTTCAACGTTGTCGTTCGAGTCATGGCTAACGTATAAGCTGATAGCAGTCTCTCCTTCATTGTAACAAATCCTCTTCATTTTTTACTCCATCTTACTTACCAAACAAAAACAAATATGAGCGGCAAGGCCGCACGAAGGTTTTGAACTACCCGGCTTTTCCGGATAGTTCAAACTAACTACCTTACCCGTCTACGATATTAAATCCGGTCCACTTATCAAGGTAGGTAGCTGGTCAAAAGCATCATCAAAACTCCACTCCTTACCCAGCACTCTTTCGCTGCCCCACTCCCTGACACTCCAGTAATACACCCCAGTAATGGCATCGTACCAAATATTCGCCTCCACACCATTCAACGTTTCCTTCGGAAAAAAAATAGAATGGCACCCAACATAATCGTCGTCGTCATCGACTAAGACCAGCACCTCTACCACTTCCTCTCCCTTAGTGAAACACCGCCAAACCTCTGTCTTTGGTAACCGTTCGGCAATAGCCTTCACTCTTTCCGCTCTTAGCAACAATTCAGACTGTGTCTTCATCTCCCACTTAATCTCTGCATCAGTAATCATAATAACACCTTTTGACATTTAAAGAAACCACTTTTACGAACACCATTAAGACTAACTCCGTTAGGAGCTTTATCATACCCATACTTGACCATTATAGCTATCAACCGTACCGACTCCTTCTGATTTATCGAAGCAGGGGTAACGTGTAGCAACGAATACAACTCACTTGTATGAAAGGATACTAAGTCCGGCCTTGCTTGCAACCAATCTTGTATCACATCTTCCCATGCGTCTGGAGACGATGCGCTATCCCATTCTGCCATTACATCCGGATCCTTTTCATCAAACCACCATGGTTCGCCTGTCTCCAAATGCTTGGCATAGTAATGGTCAGCCTCGGCCCACAACTGGTCTCTATCCCTCTCTATGGAGTCAGTGTCAATCATGCCTACTTGTACCGGGGCAAATCGACGATTGCCAGTCTTGTCCGTCAACACGTGTTGCACATTGGTTGTGCCAACAAAGACACATGACCGTGGTACATCCACTGTCTCTCGTGCATAGGGGTCTCTTGTTTCATCTGTGTTCTGTGTTATCGCAGCTTTTATATCAGCTACGCTGGACTTGGAGTACTTGTCGAACTCACCGAGCTCAATTCCCGTTTTCCCTCTAATAATCATATACATTGTCTGAGAAGGGATGCGAAAAGGGGTATCAGTCGTTCTATCCTTACCGAACAAAGATACGATCATACTCGACTTCCGGCAGCCCTGTGGACCTATCAGCAGCAACATTATATCCATTTTACTTCCAGGATACCGTTGCCTACCCGCGGCTCCGATAAAGAATGCCCGGATAAACAACTTGTACGCCCTCTTAACCTCAGAGTTCAAATACGTCTCACAAAAGGTGTCAATCCTAGGCACGCCATCCCACGTCAATCCATCCAAATAAACCGCCATAGGATTGAATTTATGACGGTGTGCAACAAACCTAATCCCGTCCAACGTATCCGTAATCGTGGGCTGTATCCCGTACTCTTTAACAAACCACATTCTAACGGCTGTCAAGTCAGTTTCCAACCATGTACCTGGCTCAGCGTTCTCAAAAGGCAACACGTTAAACTTATGGATATTCCGTGCTATTACATCAAACCCCAAATTAAACTCCCAGTCAGGATGGTGAGTAAGAATTTGCGCTACGTTATACAACGTATTCTTAACCTCACCTTTAGTCCCTACTATCAAATCTGGGATATATGGTCCATCATCACTATTACCAATCATTTGTCACCTACCGGCACCTAACGCCGCAACGAAAGGTAACATTACTAAGCAGTAGCCTTGCGGGACTATTTGCGCCTATTTGCGCTTTTTGCACCAGATTAAAAATTCTGCCACCTTGCTTCTTGCCATCACCTTTGCTGACGACAACTCCGTCGGCTCATAGCCCACTACAGATATTATCATAGCATAAGCGACTTCAAACTCCTTCTTTGTGTTTCGGATAGCCTTTTCCTCAAAAAGCCTCCATTCTTGCTTGATATCTACAACTGCAACTGGCGAAGGGATGGAGATGGGGATGGATATGCCTAGCCGGCGTGCCTTGCTTCTCTCACACGCCTTACGGAGGTTCTCTGCTATATTATATTTCATCATCAACATCATCATCATAGTCTTGCTGATAATAATCCCACTCATCACCTGGCTCACACGCATCGCTTCCAAGCTCATCATTTAGACGCTCCCAGTCACACTCTGAGTCATCGCCTCGCAATTCCGGATCCAAATGTATTCTTCTCATCACAACCTCCTTCTTACCATAAATCTCTATCAGGCAAATGCCAGATAATAACCACTAACAAAACGCCTAATACCGTTTCCAAAATCACCTGCACGAGGAACTCTTCCATAATTCAATCCTTTGGCGGTTGCCTTGTTTGACCATTTGCTGACTTCTCTACAGACTTCAACGTTTTACTCACTTCATTAAGCGGTAACCCCGCTGCTGTAGCAGCGGCCGTCAACACTCCTCTTAACTCGCCCCAAGTACGCCCCGTCCATTCCGAATGCCCCATTCGATAAAAATTGCACCCTACCTTAAACAAGGTTTTGTTGCGCAACGAGCTGCCTGTAATCATTGAGGAATCACTCTCCACGATTGAGTTTACATAGTTAGTATAAACGCGAACCACTGGCTCCTCAATCGGCGGTAAATCACTAGCCCCGGCCATCGCAAAATACTCAGCGTCAGCCTGTACTTGTGCGTCCAGCTCCTCTTGCGGGGAACTAACGTACCCTCTATACTCCTCAAAATCGGGTTCATTAGCAAACTCCGCCCCCATATCCGCACTCATGTCAGGCAACGTCACTTCATCGCACGATGCCTCAACTTCACTGTCATCATACGTCGGCAAACTCGGCGGAGCATTCCACTTCGTGGGCTTTACCATTTCAGACAGCAGCCCATACTTCTCTTGAAGCCAAGCTAATTCCTTCGTTCTGTCACTTAACTTATGCGGCTTAAACGAGCTGGAAAACAAAGTATCACCAGTAACGGAGACAAACCTAGGCGAAGGCCTTCCGGCCACATCCGTGCCATAAACCTCAATAGGCTCATAAAACCGGCTACCCGTAACTACTGGATTCCCTAAGCACCAAATGTGCAGACCGTCACCGGACGGTCCATATTCAACAAACACTTCATCATTCTCATTCGGGTTAAACACGCTTAAAATATCATAAACGTAATCAGCCAAGATAAAGTCAGAGGAAATACAGTAATCAAGGTCAATGCAAACAACGCTATCCTGATGCAGCACATAGCCCACTCCATTAAACATACCTGTCTCGTACTCAGCCATTATGTCTTGGAATGGTCGCCAACTTTTTGATGACGTGGAAGTGGAACGATAAGGAATCTTTATCAAGCGCCCCTCCTTATCTAAGAGGGGGACTCCCTCCTCTTTTCGAGCGCCCCATAAAACCCACTGCGCCTTGTTAATCATCTGTTTAGGTATAACAAGCGGATTATTTAAAGCCATAACAAACATCTCCTTCCCTTCGCACCCTTCGTGCGAAGGGTTTGTTGAGTTAAAGAACTTCCATAACTTCAGTCAACTGCTCTGTAGTCATCTCAGATGGAGTTTTAACCCCATGCGCCTCCATCATCTCTGCTACCACAATATTTTCTTCATCAGTGGCTGTCAACATACGATGATTAAAACTTTTTAACAATAAAACATTCGCGCTCTGAGCGACTTTTTTTGGCGACGGCTTAAGCGCTGGCCTTGCAGACGGAGGCACGTTCCCCTTCGCTTTCGACTTAAGGAAACGCATCACTGATGTAAAAGCGCGAGCGGGGATACTTTCTATCTTATCCCATTTATTAGAAACCATCCAAGCTTTCCATTCACTCAAACTCACACACTGGTCAAGCGCTGCTTCAATGTCCTTAACCTGATTTGCAGACATTTGCGGCAACGGTTCTACCGGTAAATTCCTATCATACTTAGAAATTGGCGCAGCCTTAACTGGCGTGGAGACAGGCGACGTAACCACCGCCTGCACATTAGGAGTCGGCGCGGCCTTACGCACCGGTGCAAGCGGAGGCGCAGGCGGAGACCGCACTTCCTTCTGAGGAACTTTCGGAGTATACACTTGTTCTGGTACTTCATTGTGCTCACCATCGTAGTTGCCTTTTCCTACCAAAAACGTCATCTTAATAAAGTAGGCCATCGCTGTCGTCTGGGCGCAGGCAAATGCTTTGTCGGGCGAACTGTAGTCAACTCCCATACCAACCCATGGGAACCTTAATATAGCTCCTCTTTCGTCTCCTAACAGCATCTCCATCTCCAAGGTGGTTTCATAACGACGCATTGTCCCGCCGCTACGACCAGGTATTTCCACCGTCTCATTCTTCATGCTCTTAATGGACGGGATAATAACCAAACCTACCTCAGCCATGGCTTGCCCTACTTCTTGATAGATGCGGTCAGCCGAAATGTATTGGTAGTTCGATTGCGTATTCTTCTTATCAGGGATAAGCGCGGCTACCTTGCTGGACACCATAGCAATGGACTGAAATAATTCAGAAGCGTATTCTGTCTCGGTTGTCATCATGTACCTCTTTTTTAAATTGTAAAAGAACGATTTAACTTGCTACCAGACTAACACCTTATTTCAATTTGTCAATCTTTTTTTCGCTTTCCTCAAACTGCTAAGTAGCGGTTACTTGCTTTACTTAACTTGCTACCTAGATTAGCATACTATTTCACCTTGTCAATCTTTTTTTACTTTTTATAAACTGCTAAGCAGCGATTGCTTGCTTTACTTAACTTGCTGCCTAGATTAACACGCTATTTCAATTTGTCAACCTCTTTCATCGTTCATTTCAAATAATCTTTTTATCGCGCGCGCCTCGAAGGCTTCTTAGCACACAGCCCATAGCAGCTTAGCTGCCATAGCAGCTTAGCTGCCATAGC
>QNER01000448.1 GCA_003646175.1 Candidatus Parabeggiatoa sp. nov. 1 | reverse complement strand
GCGAGGAATAAGCTGCCCACCGGGACACCAATCACATCACCCAACAAAATCAAGACGATACTCGGTGGGATAATCTGTCCCAATGTGCCAGAGGTTGCAATGGTACCGGTTGCCAGAGCGGGGGAATAACCGTTTTTCAGCAAGGATGGCAGCGCGATAATGCCCATTGTTACCACCGTTGCACCTACCACACCTGTTGTCGCCGCTAACAAACCGCCTACAACAACAATGGATAGTGCTAATCCGCCACGTAAAGTACCAAATAACAGGCCCATTGTTTCCAGTAAATCTTCGGCAAGCCCTGATTTTTCCAATATCACACCCATGAAAACAAACAACGGCACTGCCAACAAGGTGAAATTAGTCATCACTCCCCAAATTCGCATGGGCAGTAAATTAAAAAAGGATAAATCAAGAAAAATCCCACCAAATAATAGCGCGATGGCACCCAAGGTAAATGCGACGGGATATCCTAAAATTAAAGCTATCATTAGCACGGCAAACATCACCAGTGCCCACACTTCCATGCTAAAAAATTCCATTACGGTTTACCCTCTTGATGTTCCAACAAATACAACAAGCTGCTTAAACTATTGGCAATGGCTTGTAACATCAATAAAGCAAACCCAACGGGAATTGCAGCCTTCAATAAAAAACGGTAAGGTAACCCCCCCGGATCAGGAGAACCTTCACAAGTGATAGAGGTTTGATACACAAACGCCCATAAGCCACGTAACTCCCCAGAATCAGAATAGCCTTTGCAAGTAGCAAAGGCATTATACACAAACTGCCATGACGCTGTTATCACCAGTAAACAAAATGGTATTAAAAAAATGAGCCCACCAAGGAAATCAATCCAAGCGCGTCCTCTGTCATCCATCCAACGACTTTGGTAGACAATATCGACTCGCACATGATCATCGTGTTTTAACGTATAGGCTGCCCCCAGCAAAAACACTAAAGCAAACAAGTGCCATTGTAGTTCTTGCAAGGCGACTGAGCCAATAGAAAATAAAGCCACCATACTGGCTTGGTAAACAATAATAAGTACCATCAATAACACTAACCAAGCGATTAAACGCCCTGTCCACT
Source organism: Candidatus Parabeggiatoa sp. nov. 1 (assembly GCA_003646175.1). Taxonomy (GTDB): domain Bacteria; phylum Pseudomonadota; class Gammaproteobacteria; order Beggiatoales; family Beggiatoaceae; genus Parabeggiatoa. Next base: position 5,491 of record QNER01000448.1, on the reverse strand, counting down.
CGCTGAGGGCATTAATGGTACGAATAATATTTTTGAGGGAAACAAGAAAGAATTGGGAAGGCATGTTGTTCAATCGCGGATTGACGAAAAAAACGGATGCTTAATATACTTGTCCAGAAAAGTTTTGTCTCGGTAAAAACCTGATCCGTTTGGCAAACCTCGAAGGTTTTGCACCGAATTTTTCTGGGCAACTATAAGCCGGTTGGCTAGGTGGTTTATCCACTTTGGGTTTGTCACTGAAAACTTATACTTCCAGCTAAAAAAGGGTAACCAATATGTCCCCATTATCTGTCATCATCATCACCAAAAACGAGGAAGCCCATATTAGCGATTGTCTCGCCACCATCGCATGGTGTAACGAAATTATTGTGGTGGATTGTGGTAGCACTGATAATACTATTGCTCTGTGCCAAAAATATACCAATAAAATATTTATCGAAAACGACTGGCAAGGATTTGGTGTTCAGAAAAATAGTGCTTTAGCAAAAGCCACTGGTGAATGGGTTTTATCAATTGATGCCGATGAGCGAGTTACAACTGCGTTACAACAAGAAATCAAACACGCTATCACGCATTCTATTTATACTGCTTTTCGTATGCCACGCCAATCTTGTTACTGTGGGCGATGGATAAAACATAGCGGTTGGACACCTGATTATGTAACGCGCCTATTTCGGCGCGACTGTGCCCACTTTAGCAATGACTTCATTCACGAAAAAGTGCAAGTTTTACAAGGTGATATTGGTACCTTGAAAAGGCCTTTACGGCATTATTCTTTTAACTCATTGGAAGAAGTGCTTGAAAAAATTAACAGTTATTCTTCAGCTAACGCCCATAAGCATTTTGAACAAGGTAAAAAATCCAGTTTAAGTAAAGCCATTTTTCACGGATTATGGTCATTTGTGCGGACTTATGTACTACGCGCCGGCTTTTTAGATGGACGCGAAGGCTTCATGCTGGCGGTGTCAAACGCGGAAGGGACTTATTACCGTTATCTTAAATTGATGTATTTACCAAAAAATCGTCGGTAGTCGAGGTGGTGGATACAGCAAAGCTAATCCACCCTACGTGATTAAGGTAGATGAATCGGGGAAGGTGGTGTCCAGCCGGGGGCGAGGTATTCAACAACTATCGTCGTATAAATGCCACCACGTACATTAAATTCAGCCCGCAAACGCATAAAGCGCGGCGCACAAACTTGTACTAAATCGTTGAGAATTTGGTTAGTAACGGCTTCATGAAATGCGCCTTCATCACGATAACACCAGATATAACTTTTCAATGACTTAAGTTCTACACACCGTTTGTCGGGCACGTAGTCTAAAAACAGGGTAGCAAAATCGGGTTGCCCAGTTTTTGGGCAGAGGCAGGTGAACTCAGGAATACGGATATGAATCGTATAATCGCTTTCACTATTGGGATTATCGAAGATTTCAAGTGTTTTACTGGGTTTAATTGGCATAAGAAAATGTTTTTTAAGGCGAGTGCCTGATCGCTTCAATCCTCAGACGACTATTCCAGCCAACAGCTAAAGCCGCTATCTGTGGGCTTTTCTACCGCATATTGGCACTACAAGACGACACCGTCTGCTTTAGCTGATAGGAAGCGCATAGCTGTGATGCCTTCGCTACTGGCGGTGGTGATATGGAAACTTTCGCTATCATGTACTAGTGCATGAAAGCCTGATTGTCCATACCATCCCTTCTTTTGGGCAACCATTGGGCAACCATAAAGGTTGGGCAACCATAAAGGATTGCCCCGACAATATCGATTGTTCTTGTAGGGGCAATCCTTTATGGTTGCCCCTGTTTGGAAGTGGTATGGAGTAAAAACGCTTTCGTGTACTAGCCGCTTAAGCAGCGATAGCCAATGCTTCAAGGGTTTATGTATGTATGTGGATTCTCGTTTTCACGGAATGGCAGCTCGCACTTGTTGTAAAAAACATTACCATGCATAAGTGTCGCTGGTAAAGTTGGAAGCCTTTTTTATGAGTCATTGCTCACTGACAAAAAGTCAAGTGTTGTTGAAAAGAACCCATTACTCAATTTTATGCATAGCTTGCCGTTGTAGTTCACAAAATTCATCAGCCGCATTATAGCCTTGTACTTTGAGACTATGGTTACGTACCGCACATTCAAGCAGTACCGCTAGATTACGCCCCGGCGCAACGGGTAAGCCGATTTCTTGGATATCTACACCAAGGATGTGGCGAACACGATAATCACCTTGTAAACGGTCAATATTTTGTAAGCGTTCCGGTGTCATTTGTTCGAGTTGCACAATCAGGCGTAGGTATTTGTCTTTTTTAATGGCACTGTCGCCAAACAGGGCTTGTACATTCAAAATACCTAAGCCACGCACTTCCAAAAAGGCGTTCATGCCGAAAGGAGAAGCCCCACTGATGATTTGGGGTCCGATTTTGGAAAATTCTGGCGCATCATCGGCGATTAAACGATGACCTCGACTGACAAGTTCCAATGCTAATTCGCTTTTACCGGTGCCACTATCACCCATAATCAAAACACCCATGCCTAGCACGTCCATAAAAACACCGTGCAACGTGATACGTTGTGCGAGTAGTCTGGCTAGGGTGGTATGCAAATAATTAATAACCGTTTCACCAGACAGTTGTGAGGTAAACAGAGGAATCTGGTAGTGATCCGCTGCCAAAAGTAAATCTTCGGGAACGTTTGGGCTGTCAATCACAATAATGCATGCTAGATTCTGGTTTTCAAACAGTTGTTTGATGGATTCTTGATGGGTTTTTCCGATAAGGGTATTTAAGTAATTGAGTTCGTAGATGCCGACAATTTGAATTTGGTGAGGGTGAATCAGGTTGAGGTAGCCAACATTGGCGAGTTTTTGGTCAGCTTCCAACAAAATAGTGCGTAAGCGGCCTGAATTCCCGGCTTGCCAAGCTAATGCTAAATCATCGGCGTGATTTTTGAACAGTTCGTCGACACTGAGCTGGGTCATAAAGAATCTGATGGTGGCTGCCAGCGGGTTAATAGGTTAAATTTTTCTAGGCAACCTTGGGTGTTACGCAATTTTTCACGAAACTCGTTTTCGCTAAACATGTTAGCCAATTGGGCAAGAATGTTTAAGTGTTCTTCCGTTGAATTTTCCGGCACCATCAAAGCAAACAGTAAATCGACGGGTTGTTTGTCAAGCGCGTCAAAATCAATACCCTTCTCAAGTTGTAAAAAAGCGGCCAAGGTGACATCGCATTTAGCAACTCTGGCATGGGGAATCGCAACACCTTTGCCTAGAGCGGTGCTTCCTAATCGTTCACGCCCCAATAAGCTTTCAAAAATGTCGTGACTCGTCAGTGATGACGTTTCGGTAGCCAGCAATTTGCTAAAGTATTCAAGGACACGTTTTTTGCTGGTTGCCTGTACATGACAGAGCATCCGTTCCTTTGTTAGAATATTTGATATTTGCATGTTTTGGTAATTGGGAATCGGGAATTGGGAATGGGTTCGTGGCTAAAGTTTTTGGGGCAAAAAAAAACTTTAGCCGCGAATGGGTAATGGATTATTGACAATTACCCATTACCCTTCAGCCCATTACTCATTACCAACAGTGTACTGAATATCTATTCACTTGGTTGATGAGCTAGTTATGCCACATTACCTTCGGATTGATAAGGTTCCTTGGGTTTTTCCTTGGGTTTGTCTTTCTGTTGATGAGCTTTTACACCACCTTCAGATTGATGATGGTTTTTGATTTTTTCCTTGTGTTTTTTAACCTGTCTGTCCAGTTTATCAGTCATGGCATCAATCGCGGCGTACATGTCTTCATGTACCGCATCAGCAAACAGGTTAGCACCACTAACGTGCAAAGTCGCTTCCGCTTTTTGACGTAATTTTTCCACACTAAGAACCACATGCACATTAGTCACATGATCAAAGTGACGTTCTAAACGTTCCATCTTGCTTTCCACATAATTGCGCAAGGCGGCTGTAATCTCAATGTGATGACCACTAAGATTGAGTTGCATAGGTGTGCTCCTTATTTTTATGCTTATGCTAAGCGTTTTCTTTCGTTGGAAGGCGGTATAACCATTGCTTCACGGTATTTGGCAACCGTGCGTCTGGCTACTTGAATTCCTCGGTCAGATAAAAAATCGGCAATTTGACTGTCACTGAGAGGTTTTGCGGTATTTTCAACGGCAATTAATTTCTTAATCATGGCGCGAATGGCCGTGGTGGAAAATTCTCCACCATTTGAGGTACTGACATGACTGGAAAAAAAGTATTTCAGTTCAAAGATGCCCCGGGGCGTATGAAGATATTTTTGGGTGGTGACACGAGATACGGTCGATTCATGCATTTCTAACTCGTTGGCAATATCGTGTAGTACCAACGGTTTCATTGCTTCTTCACCATACTCAAGAAAACCGGTTTGACGTCTCACAACACATTGAGCCACTTTCAACAAAGTCTCTTGGCGACTTTTTAAGCTTTTTATAAACCAACGGGCTTCAGTTAAATGATTTTTAAGGCTATTGTATTCGTCACGATTGCTAATATGTGACATCAGATTGGCATAATGGGTATTAATACGCAGCTTCGGTAAAATCTCAGGATTCAGTTCGACTTTCCACCGCCCGCCCGGTTTTTTTACAAAGACATCAGCTATCACATAAGTTGTCGTCTGCGATGATTCATAACTGGCACCGGGACGTGGATTGAGGGATTGAATAAGGTTAATCACTTCTCGCAATTCGTCGCGATTTAACGTCATGCGTTTAGTTAATTGGGCATAGTCGTGTGTGCCCAAGAGTCTTAAGTACTTACGTACGAGAAATTTAGCTTCTTTCAGCCAAGGGGTGTTGGGGGGGAGGTATTCCAATTGTAACAACAGGCATTCACTTAAATTGCGTGCGCCCACCCCAAGTGGATCAAATTGTTGAATGCGACGAAGTACGGTTTTTATTTCATTGGCGGAAACACGGCGGTTTCCGCCTAAGCTTTGTGCAATTTCCTCAAGTGATGCATTCAAATAACCATCGCTGTTTATGGCATCGATGATGGTAAAGGCACAGGCGCGATCCAAATCGTTAAAAGGGGTCAACTCCAATTGCCAACGCAAATGGTCTTGTAATGTTTCGGCTGCACTCTCTTGATTTGCCAAGAAATCTTTGCCATTAACTTCACTATTTGGGTAGTCAGACGATGTCAAGGTGCTTCCATAAATATCTTCCCACTCACTATCCACTGCCAATTCCTTGGGAATGTCGGTGAAAGTGTCAAGCGCGATTTCATTGCTATCCTCGTCAAAGTCGCTTAACGAGTCATCATTTTCGCTCAATTCTTTTTCCTTGTTGCTCTCATCCTCCTTGGGGAAATCTAAATCTTGATAATCGCAACGAGTTAAACTAAGCCTGTAAAGTTTCCAGTACAGACTCGTCTTCAAAACGGTACGTGAGACTTTCACCTCATACCGCTCCTCTCTATATAATGTCCTTTTACCGACCTCGCCTTTATTG
>QNER01000447.1 GCA_003646175.1 Candidatus Parabeggiatoa sp. nov. 1 | reverse complement strand
GGTGACTTGTTGTAAACCCACATTGACCTTAAGTTGTTCGGTTTCCTTAGAAAGCGTGTCGATCTGATCAAATAAGTCATCACTTTTTTGACGGTTCATTTTGAGTTCTTTAAAACCGTCTAAAAGATGACTGAAATACGCGAAAAATTTCGCCTCCTTTTGGGTGGCGAGATGGAGTTGTTTGGAAATATTTTTCTGATAAAACAAGTAGATATATACAGCAACGCTGATAAATACGATTGTCATCAAAAAGCTGATGGGAGATAACCAAGCCAGATAAACAAAACTAAAAACCAACACCATCCCCGATTGAGCCGCGGTGATCAGAAGCAGTCCCGATTGAGAAATAATGTTACTATCTTGGGTGAGTCGAGTGTACATCTCACCCCGTTCGCTATTTTCGATGAAATGCAATTCTGCCGAGCGAATTTTATCCGCAATTCTAACCCTGACTTTGCGAATGAACTTTTCAATCGCAATCACGGTTTGAGAAAGCGCGAACCTTTGGGTATAAACATATAAAGCAAAAGTCGTGAGGTAAAGCAACAAGTAGTGTGCTTGTAAGTCATTATTTGAAATCCTTTCAGCCGCAGAATTGATGATAGCTAATATTGCCGCATTAGCCAAGCCTGATAAGGCAGTCATAAACCCAATCTGAGCGGTTGGCGCGTCATATTCTTCCAGATATTTGAGTATTTTCATAATAAGGCCTTTTCAATTCAATAGATTATTTGAGAGGAGTCCAAGCACAAACTAAAGTTTGTACTCCGCTTGTTCAAGTGCCTCTTTCAATTGCGCGGCGAGAATTTGTACCTGCGGTTTTTTCATCATGGTGAAATGATCGCCGGGCACTATTTGGACCGAAACGCCACTCATCGAAAACTTATGCCAGCCCCAAGTGGGTTCGTTCTCAAAGACATCACTTCTTGCTTGTTCGGCTTTGAAAAGTGTTATTGGCGTTTTGGTGATTTCAATGGGTGCATAATGTATTTGGCTATTAGCCTTGAAAACATTTACCAAACCACGTAATTGCGTTAACGGGGCGTTAGGTGGTAAACAATCCGCTTTTTTTAGTTGCTTATTCAGATAATCCAATTGCGCGTCTGCATCAAGAGATTGGACTATATCATAATTGAACTCCAATTTTTGGCCTAACTCGCGCTCAATAAACTGAGCCATTTTATTCAACCATTGAGTCTCATCCCATTTAACACCAACCGCGGTGAATGGGGGAGCAATCCTATCAAAAATACCGAGAAAAGCAACTTCATGTCCTTGTTTTTGTAATTGAAGGGACATTTCAAAAACAACCAGTCCCCCAAAAGAATGGCCGCCTAGTAAATAAGGCCCTTGTGGTTGTATCGTTTGTAATTCTTTGAGGTAATGCGCGGCCATCTCTTCAAGAGTGGTAAACGGTGCTGATTTCCCATCAAGCCCCACGGCTTGTAGTCCGTAAACCGGTTGTTCTGGGCCCAGATACTGCGCTAATTCATAAAAAGACAGTACATTGCCACCCACGCCTGGCACACTGAAAAAGGGCCGTTTGGTGCCATTGGGTTGGATAGCAACTAAAGATGACCAAGCTTGGCTGTCCGTTTGCAAACGAAGTTGATTGGCGAGTTGTTCTATGGTTGCACCTTGGAAAAGTGTTGCTAAGGGTAGATGTTTGTTGAACTGCTGTTCTATTTGGGCCATCAAACGGATGGCTAATAAGGAATGTCCACCGAGTTCAAAGAAATTATCGCTGATGCCGATAGGACGCATCTCTAACACGTTTTCCCAGATTTGTGCCAGTTGGAGTTCAAGCGTGTCACGCGGGACTTGGTAATGTTTGCCGGCCTCCTGGGTATCAGGTGCTGGCAGTGCTTTGCGGTTTATCTTGCCATTGGACGTTAAAGGTAGTTGGTCTAACACCGTGAAGCAGGTGGGCAACATATATTCGGGCAAACGGGTTTTGAGCCAAATACGCAGAACTCCGGACACTTCGTCAGTCGGCATGGCTAAGGTGACATAAGCGACTAAACGGGGATTGCCATCCTTGTCATGAAGCACCACGACGGCTTCTTTAACCGCTTCATGCTGGCTTAGCGTGGCTTCAATTTCGCCTAATTCGATGCGGAAGCCTCTTAGTTTGACTTGATGATCGCGGCGACCAATGAATTCCAATGCACCGTTTGGCAATAAACGCCCAATATCTCCAGTATGGTAAAGGCGTTTGTTTTTGTCTAAAGGACATTGCTTGAAGGCTGAAGAATCACTCTGCCAGTAACCTAAAGCAAGATATGGACTGCGAAACACAATTTCACCGTAAAGTTCACTGGATTCGCCGTTTGTATTTAATAATAAAATATCAGTTTCAGCAACTGGATAACCAACTGGCACTCTATAGCGTGGTATTGGCGTTTGCTGGTTAAGGAAATACTGTACAGTGACAGTGGATTCTGTAGGCCCTAAACCGTTAATAAACAAACAATGTTTGTTAAAGTAACTTTGATAACTTTCTACATCAGTCTGAATGACAATTTCACCACCCAGCACGACTAAGCGCACCTGCTCAGGAGGCTGTTCGAGTACCGAGATAAGGTGTCGATACACAGAAGGGGTGGAGTGATAGATGGTTACTTGTTGTTGTTCTAACCAATCAAGGCATTCAATTAAGGAAGTCTTTCTTAGATCGAGTGGATACAAACTGGCACCATTGAGCAATGCCCCGTAAATATCCATCACCGCCGCATCAAAACTGTAGGTTGACAATTGTATAAGTCTATCATCTGGGTTGATATGCAGATTGTTGGTGTATTGCCGAATAAAGTGCAAAACATTGCGATGGCTTTGGATAACGCCTTTGGGTTGTCCGGTGGAGCCTGATGTATAGAGCAGGTAAGCAATGCTATCAGGGTCAATCTCAGGTAAGTGGTCGGCCGGATTTTCCGACAATATATCCAAGTTAATTATCTGTTCTGATTCTGTCAATTGTTCCGCCAAGGTCTGAAACTGGTTGTCGCAGACAAGTGTGGTTGTTTGGGTATCTTCAATAAGATATTGCAATCGTATGAGCGGATGGTTGGCATCCAGCGGAATATAAGCGCGTCCGGCTTGCAGAACACCGAGTATGCCGACAACCATGCTACAATCATGAGGAAGTATGAGAGCAACCCACCTGTTGTTATTGCGCTTGAGCAAGGCCGCCGCCAGCCGCCGTGCGGCTTGATCCAGTTTCCAATACGTCATGCTTGATTGCTTCGTACGTACCGCAATCTGGTCAGGATAACGTTGCACTTGCAAGGCAAAGCGTTCTGGAATACTTTGTATTTGCTGGTCAAACAGTTCAAAAGGATTAACTAGAGTGGGGTGTTGAGGTTCGGCAACACGGCTTCGCCAAGCGTCACTGAGCAGGGATAGTTGAGACAACGGGGCATCCGGTTTGGCGACGATTTGTTGTAAGAGAGTCAGATAGCACTCTCCCAGAAAACGGACGGTTTCTTCCGTGAATAAGGCTGTGTCGTATTCAAATCTGCCGATAAGTCCTTCAGAATTTTCAGTGAAAGCTAGGTTGAGATCAAACTTGGCAATGGTGCCTGGTGAGGTTTGCAGGTGTTCAGTATGTATCCCGACCAGTTCTAGTTCTGCTGTTTCAGGGATATTAATCAAATTGAACATAACCTGAAACAGGGGATGGTGGCTGAGACTGCGTTGTGGTTGAAGTTGCTCTACTAGCTGTTCAAAAGGCACATCCTGATGAGTAAAAGCTTCCAATGCGGTTTGCCGTATTTGTGCCATGAGTTGGTGAAAAGTCGTGTGTGCCGGGATGCTGGTACGCAAGACAACGGTACTGAGAAACAATCCAATCAAACCTTCCAACTGACAGTGGTTACGGTTGGCAACAGGTATACCGATGCAAATGTCGTTTTGTCCACTGTAGCGATAAAGCAGAATGTTGAATGCCCCAAGCAAGGTCATAAACAGAGTGAGATTGCTTTGTCGGGAAAGTTGTTTGAATCGAGCTGTTAAATCCCTTGGTATATGTAAAGTAATGTTACTACCTTGGTGTTGTTGTACCGCCGGACGTGGGTAGTCCGTGGGTAACTCTAACAATTCCGGTGCCCCGGTGAGTTTTTCGATCCAATAAGCGAGTTGCTGCTCTAAGACGGAGCCTTGTAACCAATTTCTTTGCCAAGCCGCGTAGTCGGTGTATTGAATCGGCAGTTTGGGTAATTGGGGCACTTGGTTTTGGGCATAAGCACTGTATAATTGACTCCATTCCCGAATTAGCACGCCCATTGACCAGCCATCACTGATAATATGGTGCATATTGAACAGCAAAATCTGTTCTTGTGGGCCAAGTTTGAGGAGGCGCAAACTCAATAGAGGGCCAGTGCTTAGATCAAATGGTGTTTGAGCACGATTGGCAATCCATTCTGTAACTTGGCGTTGTTGTTCTGTTTTCGATAACTCACTGAGTGAGGTGATGCTCAGTGGATTATAAACGTCGTTGAGTTGTACCAAAGCGTCTCCATCAACCACCGGGAAACATAAACGTAAGCTGTCGTGACGTTGAATTAAAGCGAACAAAGCGCGTTGTAACGCCGTTTGATTGAGTTGGCCAGTCATATGTAAGGCGGATGGCATATTATAGGTGGAACGAAGTCCTTCCAATTGTGCCAAGAACCACAATCGTTGTTGTGCAAAAGACAGAGTCAATGGCTCGCCTGAAGCCCTTGGGGTGATAGGCGGTAATTTCGTTTGGCGTTGTTGATTTTCCAGCCAGTGAGCTTGCTCCTGGAGAATGGCATGTTCAAAGATAACCCTAAGCGGCATTTCAACCCCAAAGCTATCACGGATACGGGAAACGAGTTGAGTTGCTAATAGAGAATGCCCACCGGCTTCAAAGAAATCGCTATTGATACTCGTGACTTCAATACCTAGCACTTGTGACCAGAGATTGCACAGTAAATGTTCGGTTTCTGTCCGTGGTGCCTGCTCAATAGCGTCGAGGGCCAAATCAGGTGCTGGCAGTGCTTTGCGGTCAATCTTGCCATTCGGCGTTAAGGGTAGTTTATCTAACACCGTTACGCAAGCAGGCAACATATATTCGGGCAAACGGGTTTTGAGCCAAGTACGCAGAACTCCCGACACTTCGTCAATCGTTGTCGTTAAAGTCACATAAGCGGCTAAACGTGGGTTATTTTCTTGATTCTGAAGCACCACCACTGCTTCTTTAACGTCTTGGTGTTGGCTCAAGGTAGCTTCAATTTCAGAAAGTTCAATCCGAAAACCGCGCAACTTGACTTGAAAATCTTTTCTACCCACAAATTCAAGGCTGCCATCAGGCAATAAACGTCCCATATCGCCGCTACGGTAAATTCGACGATTTCCACCTTCGGGATCCGGCCAAAAGACGGCTTGGCTCAATTCATATGTTTGCCAATAACCGAGAGCAAGATAAGGACTTCTAATTGCAATTTCGCCATAAATTTCGGTCTCAACACCCGCTTCATCAAGCAATAAAATTTCCGTTTCTTCAAGAGGATAACCTACGGGTATCTCATGGCGTGTGATTGGGGTTTGTTTGTCGATAAAATATTGGAGACTGAAGGTTGATTCCGTTGAACCTAGCCCATTGACAAAAAGACAGTCGGTCGAAAAATGTTTTTTATACCCGTCAACATCACTTTTATAAACGGGTTCCCCTCCGAGTACGACTAGACGAATCGGAGAAAAATTCTCTTCGCCAGTCAGTGTCTTAAGCCAATGCCGATAGACGGTAGGTGTCGAGTGATAAATTGTGATTTGTTGTTGAATTAACCATGCAGACAGAGTGGCAAAACGGTCTTCCTTGAGATTCACCGGATAGAGAGTGGCCCCATTCAACAAAGCTGCCAAAATATCAATAATCGCGGCATCAAAACTATAATATGACAGTAACGTGAGCTTATCATCAGCCGTGATATGCAGATTATTAGTGTAAGTTCTGATAAAGTGTAAAACGTTACGATGGTTTTGTATAACGCCTTTTGGTCGTCCGGTTGAGCCCGATGTATAAAGTAAATAGGCAATGGTATCTGGTGAAACCGTCGAGTGGTTCTCATTTCTGGCGGTTTCTAACTCATCAATGTTGATCAGCCGAATGGTTTTGTTGAGCAATGTTTGTGCGAGGCTGAGGTTTTGCTCATTAGTCAAAATCGCACTCACCTGTGAATCTTGCACCATGTATTCAAGTCGCTCACGAGGAAAGTCAGGGGCAAGCGGTACATAAGTTTTGCCCGCTTTAAGTACACCCATCATGCCAGCCAGCATCGGCGCATCATGTTCAAACAATAAGGCGACTCTATCGTCGTCGCTACGCCCCAAGAGAACTTGCGCTACTTGATTGGCTTTGTCATTTAAGTCACGATAAGTCCACACGTAATGTTGGGTTTTGACGGCAATCTGATCGGGATATTGTTTAACCTGTTGCTCAAATCGTTGTGGAATGGATTGTTCACACTTTGGAAATTCAATGAATGAGTTTGTGGGATGAACGCGATTGCCCCGTGTGGATAGATCAAGAATTTCCGCCTCCGGCCGGATTTTCAATTTCCGAATAGGCACATC
>QNER01000446.1 GCA_003646175.1 Candidatus Parabeggiatoa sp. nov. 1 | reverse complement strand
TAATTGACTTGTTTGACAAATCTTACATCATCAACCTGCCGGAAAGGCGAGATCGTTATAGAACCATGAGGCGAGAACTTGAAAAAGTGGGGATATTCTTGCCTTCCGACAAAGTTGAAATATTTCCCGCGGTCAAAAAGACTGAACGAGGCGATTTTCCGAACGTCGGTTCTAGAGGCTGTTTTCTGAGTCATTTAGCTATACTTAGGCAAGCTAAAGAGCAGGGTTTGAATAATGTGCTTATTATGGAGGATGATCTGTCGTTCAATAACCGGTTTATCAAGAATCAGCAAGCCCTTACGACTGAAATCCAGCAATTGGAGTGGGATATTCTCTATTTGGGACATATAGAGACGGTTAAACCAACGACAACGAGTTTTCAAGCATTCTCTCAACCATTAGGAAAAACCCATTTCTTAGCCATAAATAGAAGTGTTATTGAGCGTTTAGTCCATTTTTTTGAGAAAATTTTGTCTCGACCTGCCGGTCATCCCGATGGTGGGCCGATGCACGTCGATGGTGCTTATTCGACTTTCCGGCAACAAAACCCGGAGGTTATCACTCTGATTGCGACACCTTCCTTGGGTTTTCAGCGACCTTCTCTGAGTGATATCTACGAGGAGCGGGATTGGTATGATCGTTTGCCAGTTCTTAGGCAATTGATGAGCGTTGCTCGTGCCGTTAAGTTATGGCTCAAGCGAAAGCTTATGTTTTAGCCTAAAATTGGCCATAACCACGCCGCACCCCGTACTCCACTTGAATCCCCATATTTTGCCGGTTTTAATACCGTATTGACGCGATCCGAAAAGACATAGTGTTCCCATAAGTGGGGTACTTGGGTGTACAATTGGGCAATATTTGACATGCATCCGCCTAATACAATGACATTTTTGTCTAACACATTGATTATACTGGCTAATCATCGTGCTAGTGCTGGAAGGCGGAAATCTTCATACCACCCATTAGTACTAGGCTAGGTGGTGTGGGTATTTCCGCTCTCCGGCACTTATAGTTTGTAGTGACTTTAGCCACTAAGCGGCATTGGATGAATCGCCTACTACAAACTCCGTTAACTACAATTAAAAGAGGTATCAATAGGGCCATGAGTTGAAATTCCTTGAGCTATTATGCGTTTAGGCCCACAATTGACGGCCTGAAGTCTATCGCTCTCGTTTGTAGTGACTTTAACCACTAAGCGGCATTGAATGAATCGCCTACTACAAACTCCGTTAACTTGAAAAATTCTCATATTCAATTAAGCGAAAAAAGATATGGCGTGTTTGCTGACAAAACATACTTTAAGGTGAACTCTAATATTGAGTCGATATATCGCATACTCTTTAGAGACATAAGATTTTCTATATTCACCCGAAGGTAGGTTTTCTCAGCAACGCCCCCATATACTTTAAACACCATGTCAAAAGATATTTTCATATAGGAACGACTTGCGATCAAAAAAATGCAAATCTGTTAGGTCATAGTAGTGGGGTAAAAACAAGGTAGTAATCTATTGCAAAAGGTAGTAATCTATTGACGATTACGGTTTAAATTAACTGATGTCACCAAAGAATCAGGCAGGATGGAACAGGATGAAAATGAAACGAGCCAAATCTATTTTGTGGTTATTTCCGTACAGTATTCGTCGTTTGATTGTTAGGACGGTGCGACCTAATTTCTATAACACCCTTCAAAATATGCGAACTGTTGAAACGTCATCAGGATACTCATTCAAACCATTTGATGAGAATAAATGTATATTCGTACATATCCCAAAGAGCGCGGGTGTATCTGTCTCCAGAGCTTTGTTTGGCAACTTGGCCGGTGGTCATGCAGGGATTAACAGATATCAGATCATCTTCAGTCAATATGAGTTCGATACCTATTTCAAATTCACCTATGTTCGCAATCCTTGGGATCGTCTTGTTTCTGCTTTTCATTTCTTCAAAGAAGGGGGTATGGCTAAACCCGATAGGATATTTGCTGAGAAACATCTTTCCGCATATCATGACTTTGAAGATTTCGTCAGGCGAGGACTCAAAGAAAATATCGAAGCAACACACTTTATACCTCAGTATAGATTTGTTTGTGATTTTGGGGGTGTTCAACCGAGAGTAGATTTTGTTGGTTTATACGAAAATCTCAGAGAAGATTTTAATTATATCAAGGACAGGCTTGATATTTCTGTCAACTTGAAGCACCAGAACAAAACTTCAAATAGGAAGAAGGATTATAGAGACTATTATACAGATGAAACAAGAGAAATCGTTGCTAATGTCTATCAAAAGGATATTGAGATTTTTGGCTATGATTTTGACAATTCTTCGCTGGCGGACCAGCTAACAAGGCGCGGCTGAGTGCTATAGTGAGCCTAAATGATTTGTGGATTCATAGAAACCAAGTTTTTTGAAAAAACTTGGTTTCTGCCCGTCATAATTTACAAATCATTTAGGATATCTAAGTACCCGTGCAGATATTTTCAAAAAATAAACCTAACAAAAACAATTACTTTTGTGCCCATAATACCGAAAAACTTTTGCACGGGTACTTATATTCTGAATGCAAAACTGTAGTCGTAGGGGCGAACTGGGCTGATGAAAATGAGGTTTTTTGGTACTAAAAAATTAATCCCATTTTTATTCCGAGCGATGATGGCTGTCATTTCGAGCGCTGCGAGAAATCTCTTAGGCAAATGAAATTCCTCGCTTCGCTCTTCATTACACAAAAATGGTAGAAATTTTGAACCACAAATTTGCCAAAATAAAGCTCATTTTCATCACCCCAGGGGCGAACTGTTCGCCCTTTTTAGGCCCTTTGCGTCACTTCAGTTATTAACAGTTTTTTTTATTTAATTGCAACCTAAAAATGGCAATTAAGAATTGAGAGGCCCTTTCTCAAAAAAAATTTTAACATTAACCTATAGATTGAGTGGTTATTTTCGTAAAAAGTTAATATTTTGCAGTCATTTATATAAATTTTATGCTTTTTCAGCTAATCACAGTGGAATCGAAATCAAGCGTGACACTTCATGCCTTTTTGACCAAACTTTTTCCTTAGAGGGTGTGTGAAAAGTTACCCAGGGGCCAAACGATGGAGCATGAGTTGAATCATTGAGAGATCAATTGGGAAAATAGGTGAGTTGTTCATAATCGGAGCGATATCGTCGATATCTACCTAACTTCGCTCAGGTTCGTTCAACCACCCAACGTCTTAATGTTTTCATCTTTTTGGTGTCCTATGATAGCTCAATTAATTTCAATATAATATATAAATTTCAGTTATATAGCAAATTTTGTTATTTTTGAGTGGCCTTTTTTAAGTGCAATAAAATCAACAACTTACGATTTGTAAAAGGCTCATGGTACTGATTGGAGGAATCTGATGAAAAATTTTGTTTTGAAGTTTTCTAAGCTAACTTTATTGACTTTTAATCTCTTAATCTTGTCTTATTTATTCATGGGAAGTCTAGCCACTTGTTCAGCGGCTTACGCTAGAGGAATACAAAGAGGTCATTCTTGCGTTATTCAAGCTGACAACACTATCGTCTGCTGGGGCTTAAACAAGGAGAGTCAGGCTATGCCACCGAGTGGTACTTTTTTACAAGTGACTGTGGGCGGACATCACAGTTGTGGTCTCCGTACTGATAAAACGGTCGCCTGCTGGGGCTTAAACGAAGAAGGTCAAGCAACACCACCGAGTGGTACCTTTTTGCAAATCAGTGCGGGTTTATGGCACAACTGCGGGGTTAAAACAGACAACACGCTGGCCTGTTGGGGTAGCAACGATCCCTATTGGCATGAAAAATATCCTTATTTAAACGAGTGGAAACACCACGTTAAAACTTTGGGTCAAGCAGAACCCCCAAGCGGTACCTTTTTGCAAGTCAGTGCGGGAGGACGGCACACCTGTGGAGTCCGTACTAACCACACCGTGTCATGCTGGGGAAGCCTTCTTTCAGATCCACCCATAGTGGTAGGTAAGCTAGGTGTCAGTCAATCCATACCCCCAAGCGGCGAATTTTCCCAAGTCGCTACGGGTATAGATCACAGTTGTGGAATTAGACCTGACCATAAGATGGAATGCTGGGGTGGTTTTGGGAATATTCATCCCCCTCGTGACATTTTATATTCCCAAATGCTTGGTGGGGGATATATGCGTTGTGGGCTTAAAACCGACAATACCGTAGCATGTTTTGGTAATAAGGACCCACGTACCAACGAAGGATTCAGAATTCCAAACAGTACCTGTCGTTGTTCCATTCCTGGAACAAGATGGTGCAATGACTATATCTGTACGACCTCCCCAAGTCACACGTTTTCCCAAATTTTGGAAACGGGCTATCGTT
Organism: Candidatus Parabeggiatoa sp. nov. 1; assembly: GCA_003646175.1. Taxonomy (GTDB): domain Bacteria; phylum Pseudomonadota; class Gammaproteobacteria; order Beggiatoales; family Beggiatoaceae; genus Parabeggiatoa. The sequence goes on along the minus strand of QNER01000446.1, from coordinate 2,261 downwards.
ATGCTTGTGGGGTTAGAACCAACAAAACAGTCGTCTGTTGGGGATATGATCCAGAGGGTCAAACGTTTCCCCCGCGAGGGTTAATTGCAAAATCTTATGAACCGGCCTGTCTGCTTTATGGTGTCCATAATAATGAGAAGGAAACCCAATTTGTTATTATTAACACGGGAAGTTTGGACGTTCATGTCCGTAGTCGATTGGACAAAAACCACAATATTGATGCCCTTGACGTTGATCCTTTTAACAACGACGTTTATGCAGCTTCTAGGGAGGGAAGTCTTTACAAAGTTCGTAATGGTGCTCAGGTTATAACTGAGATTGGAAAAATGGGTTTTGCAAACGTTGAAGCACTCGCTTTTCATCCCGACGGTAGTTTGTGGGTATGGGCGGAGGGTACGGGGTTATTCATAGTTGAGAAAGGCGAGAATAATGAACTCAATCTGCCAGGAAAAGTGATTCTCCCCTACACTGGAGATATCAAAATTGAGGATATGACTTGGAACACAGACGGTACTATACTCTATGCGGTGGAAAACCTTGAGCAAGGAAGTCGATTGTGGGCTTATGACAAAAGTAAAAATGAGGTCAATTTTGTCTGTCCTGAACTGATGGGTTCATTAAAAAACAAAGTGAATGCCCTTGAAACATTACCGAATAATATCTTGGCATTTGTGTTTGAAGAAAAAAAGAATTTGGCTTATGGTGTCATAAATGTACAAACGTGCGAGATGACGACGAGGGGAGAAATTGCCACCGTTTATAATCAAGTCAAAGGTATTGCTTGGCCTGATTGTAGCCATGGCGATGCGGTGAAATAAAAGACTCCTTAGGAACGTGCATGAAATAAGTTCCACAATGTTGAATCAGACCTGACAGGTTTTGGAAACCTGTCAGGTCTAGTTGTCGATATTATTTCATGCTCGTTCCTTACTTCGTACAATTATGAAAGAAAATCAACCCCGTTTTTGCGATAATGAAAAACTGGGTTTTTCTATCCTGTATTTTCGTTTTGGTAAAATGAGGAAATTAACTGATGAATAACGTGAGATTATCTTGGCCACTTTTGTTGATGTTTAACAGCTTAATATTGTCCTATCAAGTCGTCTCAGCCGCCGTTTTGGATGTCGGTTCTGGTATTACTTGTGGAATCAAGAGCGACAATACGGTGACGTGTATTGGAAGATTTTCTGCAACCCAGGACACACTTTCCCAGATCAGTGTGGGCTATCGTGATAGTTGTGGAATTCATAATGACAACACCTTGGTATGCTGGGGTGGTCCAAAATATGGTATATCTAAGTATCCAAGCGGTACTTTTTCACAAGTCAGTGTAGGCACATATCATTCCTGTGGACTTCATACAGACGGCACTATAGAATGCTGGGGTGGAAAAAATGTACCTGATTATGGTCAAACTATCCCTCCAAGTGGCACTTTTTCTCAAGTGAGTGTTGGTCGCTGGCATAATTGTGCCCTCAAAACCGATCAGACGGTAACTTGTTGGGGTAATAACCGGCATGGTCAAACAATGCCTCCAAGTGGTACTTTTTCTCAAATCAGTGCGGCTAAGATGGGGTGGCATACTTGTGGAATCAGACCCGATCAGACTGTGGTTTGTTGGGGTTTAGACGATAATGGTCAAACGAAATCTCCAAATGACCTCTTTTCCCAAGTGAGTGCAGGTAAGTGGTACACTTGTGGGATTCGAGTTGAAGATAACAGCATCATTTGTTGGGGTAATAACAGTGATGGTCAAGCAGAACCACCCAGCGGTAGTTTCTCTTATGTCAGTGCCGGATTGTTCCATACCTGTGCTATTCAAACGGACAACACGCCAGTCTGTTGGGGCTACGACTTTCATGGCTGTGTAAAAAGTGTTTCCGAAGAGATTCCTCCTTTAAAAGTTTCCGATTAGTTGAGAATGAAACTTGGCTTAGGAAGGAACGTGCACAAAATAATTTCTACAAAGTTGCTTCAAACCTGATAGGTTTTAAAAACCTGTCAGGTATTTGAGGTTTGAGTTTTTCTTCAAAAAACTCAAACCTCGAATGTTGTCGATTTTATGCACATTCCTTAAAAGAACCAGTCGCCATGTTAGGTTAGGCTCTAAAATATAGGATAATGCAAAATGCCCTCATTAATTGACTTGTTTGACAAATCTTACATCATCAACCTGCCGGAAAGGCGAGATCGTTATAGAACCATGAGGCGAGAACTTGAAAAAGTGGGGATATTCTTGCCTTCCGACAAAGTTGAAATAT